>RFNI01000061.1 GCA_009927245.1 Actinomycetota bacterium
AGGTTCAACGTCTAGCATTGACTTAATACCCCCTAGGGGTATTATTGAAATATGCGTGAAGACATCAAAAAGCGAGCATTACACAGAGCCAAGATTCTAGGCGGCCAGCTACGCGGACTTGAGAAGATGATTGAGTCCGAAGACTATTGCATGGACATCATCACTCAGTCGCTAGCAATCCAAAAGTCATTAGGTTCACTCAATAAGTTGTTGGTGGAGAATCACCTGACCACCCATGTCTCTCACATGATGCATTCGAGCAGTAAAAAAGAAAAAGAGCAAGCGGTAGAAGAGATGCTCAAAATTTTTGAAATAACTCAAAATCGACAAAGCAAGTAGGAGGTGTAAAGATGTCAGAAGACAAGACCTGTAACTGTGGCGAGAGCTGCAACTGTTCAGCAAAGACAGAGGGAACTAGCTGTAACTGCTAGTTCATATTGGAATGGTGGGGTAGCGATACCCCACCACAAAACTTTAGAAAGTAAACATGATAAGAAGATTCTTGGCAATCACCGCCCTGGTTGCTGCATCAACGACTGCTCTCACCGGTTGCATTACAGTGAACAACGCAGGTTCCGACCACGGTGGAATGATGCACGAATCTTCTGACTTCAACGGTACAGAAGTCATGTTTGCGCAAATGATGATCCCGCATCACGAGCAGGCGGTCCTGATAAGTACTTGGGCTGAAACCAGAGCCTTCAACCCAGAGGTCAAAGATCTAGCTCTCCAAATAAAACAGGAGCAGGCACCAGAGATCGAACAGATGAAGAGTTGGTTGCCAGCAGGCTTTGAGCCTGCGCCTGAAGGCCATGGCATGGAAATGTCTGGAATGTTAGACGCGGGGCAACTTGAAGAATTAGAGGCGGCAAGCGGAAGTGAGTTTGACAGGCTTTTCCTTCAAGGAATGATTGCTCACCACCAGGGAGCAATCCAGATGGCTTCAATGTTGAATGATTCAACAAACGAAGAGGCCATAGCTCTAAGAGATTCAATAGTCAGTAGCCAAAGCGCTGAAATCAATCACATGCAAGTTCTTCTAACCAAGATCCAGTAGATCAATAAACTATTCCAGTGCCCGGCAAAGTGCCTAAGCCAAAAGGAGAAAATTGTCACCACGAGAGTTCCTTTACTCGGTCGAAAGAACCTATCCCGTCAGCATGCAAAAGCTTTGGGACGCTTGGGTAAAACCAGAAGCTCTAGCTGTTTGGTATGCGCCAACTGATCTCTCAGTTGAGAAAGACTCTGTCCAAAATGAGGCAGTTGTTGGTGGCATCTGGACTGTTGGTGTGAGTGTTCCGCAATACGACATGGTCGCTTACTTCTTTGGTGAATACACCCAGGTCATCGAACATGAACTTCTTGAGCACACTATGACCTATACACAGTCCTTAGAAGAATTCCAGGCTCGAGTTCCATCACCGGTTGCTCACCTTGTTCGAATCGACTTCAAGGAAGTCGATGGTGGAGCTTGGGTTAGCTTTAGTCAGTATGGCGAACTGCCTGAAGGCGAGGCACCACGTGCTCAAGCAGGAATGGTAAGTTACTTCGATAACTTAGGCATATACCTTCAAAGTATTTAGAGTTCATTTCTCTAGACTTGAGGTATGGAAAATCTACTTCACCTTAACTGGTTAGCAATATTCACTGCATCAATTCTTTCTTTCATCATTGGTGCCACCTGGTTTGGCCCTAAGACTTTCTATCCAGTTTGGATGAAAGCTCTTGGAAGAGAAGTCCCAACCGAACGAATCAAAATGACCGGTGGTGAAACACTGACCATGTTTGGCGGCACCTACCTAGCTGCCTTGATCCAAGTCATCACACTAGGGTTCATCATTTCTCTAGCTAGAACAGGTAACCCAAACTTCGGTGCAGTTGATGGCCTACTGTTTGGTTTTATCTTCTCTGTTGGTCTTGGAGCATTTGCTTCTTTGTCACACAGAATGTTCTCTCATCCACAGTTCAAGGTCTATAAATCACTCAAGGTTTGGTTGATTGAGGTTGGACAAGATGTTGTTTGTGTCAGCCTTGCAGGTCTTATTCTCGGAGCTTGGGTTTAGCCAGCATTTGAAGATGTTGCCTATTAGGCGACGGAATTGTCTTGGTAAGGAAATAACTAGTTTGAACTAGTCGTCGTCCTCGTCGTCGTAGCCTTCATGCTCTGACTCG
>RFNI01000130.1 GCA_009927245.1 Actinomycetota bacterium
TGAACGATTAGTTGGAAGTTTGACTGCACCTGAATGTTAGCTCCTGGTGTTCCACCAACATAAGCCAATGAACCATCGTTGTTAGTGACAGTCCAAGCGTTTAGTGTGTGAGCTGGTCGCTTACCAGGTTCAATGTAGTTTGGGTGAGTTGAATCAAGGTTGAAACCTGTTGCTCTGTTGTTTAGGAGGACGCCCGTACCCTTAGGAACAAAGGCAGAACCAAAGCCATGGAAGACACTCTGAATCCAAGAAACAGCATTACCTTCGCCATCAGCCACGATGAAGTATGTAGTGTCACTGCCTTCTGAAACATTGCCTTCTGGGCCATTCCAAGCCTTGGTCACATCTATTTGCTTACGACGTGCAGCAATATGTTCAGCGGAGAGAATGCGATCAACATCAACAGGTGTGAACTCAGGGTCAGCCAGAATCTCATTCCTATCTAGGAAGCCAATCTTCTTTGCTTCAACCATTAGGTGCACACGCTCAACCTCACTCAGAGCCTTGAGGTCTTTATCTTCAACCAAGAGAAGCTCTTCCATCAGGATCATGCCCTGAGTTGGAGGTGGTTGACCATGAACTTGATAGCCTCTGTAGTCAACAGTTAGCGGCTTCTCAACACGAGTGAAGTGCTTAGCTAAATCTTCGTGGTTGAACCACCCACTAGTACCTTCAACAATTAGGTCTGCGATTGCTCCCTTATAGAAAGCATCTCTTCCCTCGGCTGCAATCAACCTAAGAGTCTTTGCTAGATCTTTTTGAATAACTAGATCACCAATGGCAAGCGATGTAGTGATACCCATATCGCTAAAGAATGTTGCCTCTGGGTATTGCTTTAGGAAGAACTGGATTCGCATAACAAAATCTCTTGTGGCAGCAAATCCCTCTTCTGCATATCTAATTGCTGGAGCAAGGATTTGATCCATCGGCAACTTGCCGTAGCGCTCGTGGGCTGCAAACCAAGTTGAAACAGTCCCTGGCACTGTTGCCGACCTTGGGCCATGGTGATCGATAGAACCACTGAAAGCACTGGCAACAGCACTGTGACCTGCTTCACCAGAACCGTTGAAAGCTAGGTTCTCTTTGGTCTTAGCGTGGTGAGTAATTAGAAAGGCATCGCCGCCTAGCTGTGAGGCACCTGGTTCAACAACCGAGATAACCGCGCTGAGGGCAATACCGGCATCAATGAAAGATCCGCCGGCACGAAGAATCTCAAGTGCTGCTGAGACAGCAAGTGGTTGGCTAGCTGCTGCTCCACCGTTACGTGAGTAAACAATGCCTCTGTGAGTCTTCATTTGATTCCTAGTCCTATTTGAAGTTAGCTCCGAAAGCTTCTCTCAGAGTAACTGAGTGAAGTTTACGGGTTTGAATGATGTTCAGGATTTGATTCAGTGTCTCAGGTGCCTTGTTGCGGTTAGCGTGGCACAGCAAAATTCTTCCGTTGGCAATCCACTTGTTAGCCTGCTGAACGATGTGTGCTTGAGTTGCTGTTCCGGTGTCTCCCAGACTTCCGTACCAAGTAATTGGAGCTGTGTATCCAAGCTCAGCTGCGATCTTTAGAAGGTTGGCATTCCAACTGCCGTAGGTAGGTCTGAAGTATGGTCTGGCATCGTAATCAAACTCTTCTAGCAGAAACTTGTGGCAGCCCTGAAGTTCTTTCCTAATTACCGCTGAACTTACTGTGGTTAGGTCTTTATGCATCACAGTGTGATTACCCAGTTGCACTTTGCCGGCTTTGATAAGTCTCAAGATTTGTTTTGAGTTATTTCGCCAAGAGGAGTAACCACTTGTGACAAACAGGGTTAGGTGTTGATTCTTATGCTCAGCAATATCTAGATAAGCCTTGAGGGCAGATCCGCTAACACCGTCATCGACTGTCCAAGCAAATCTTCTAGTTGAGCTAGTAGGCAACATCGAGATTGGTTTGGTTCTTGCTTCTGCAATCTCAACCTGAGGTATCAAAAGAGCAGAGGTTGCTCCTGCAACGAACGCCTGCCTAGTCAACTCCACTCGATAAGACTATGAGAGCAACCTCCAGTAATTAGGGCTTTGAGATAACGGCATAATAAAGATATGGACTTTCAAGGTAAGAAGATTCTCGTTATCGGTGCAACAGGTGTTTTTGGGTCCCTAATTGCTCAAACTTTAGTAGCTCGAGGAGCTCATGTTTACGGCTCTGCTAAAGATGCCAGCACAGCTGAGAAACTTCCTGCTCAAGTGAGCACCAAATTGCTTCTTGATCTTGAGAACTCAGCAAGTATTGAAGCTGTCATCAGTTACCTAAGTACTGAGACCCTAGATGGCATCATCAACGCTGCTGGCGTTGTTGGGTTTGGCAGAGCAAACGAGACCAGCGCTAGCGATGCAACCAGACTGATGCAAATCAACCACCTAGGTCCTGCTGCAGTTATCTCAGGTCTCTACGAATCCCTGAAGCGTGCTGAGGGAAGCTTTGTTTCAAGTGTTACCGGTGTAGTTGCTGAGAAGGTATTCCCAGGTATGTCCGCATACACCTCCAGCAAAACCGCCCACTCAGCTTTCCTATCTTCAATTGCCCTTGAGTGGCGAAGGGACAAGATTCAGATCACTGAAGCTAGACCGGGTCACACTGAGACTGGTCTTGCCACCCGCGCCCTATTTGGCCAAGCACCTGCATTCCCTCAGGGAATGACTCCAGAACACGTTGTTGAGGTAATCATCACTGGTATCGAGAATGGCACAGCCCTTCTCTCAAGTGACGCCTTCTAGACACTCAGGCAACACTCAGGCTAAAGCCAACTAAACTTCAGTTAGGAGTTCTAGTTTGATAGCAGGAAAGGAACCAGATGAAATTCTCTAGTTCAACAATCGCAACCCTAGCTATCGCTGCAACCGCTATCGGTGGATCAGCATTCGCAGTCACCCTAAATACTCCAGTCAGCACTCCAAACCAATCAACTAATCTTCAGGTAGTTGACCCACTAGCTCCAGTTGGTGAAATCATTATTGACACTGCTGCTCCTGTTCCGCCAGTGGATGGAACTACACCTGTTGTTTCTCCAACTCCAGTTGCTCCAACACCAACCATCACACCAACTCCTCCGCCAATTGTTCCAATCGTCCCAGACATCCCTTCTTATAACTCAGGCGATGATGACGACGAAGAGTATGGCGATGACGATGATTATGGCTATGAAGACGAAGATGATGACTACGGTTA
>RFNI01000206.1 GCA_009927245.1 Actinomycetota bacterium
GCTTTTAGGACTTCTTTGAGAGCAGCCTCAACAGATCGGTCTGCATCGGTAACCGGTGTTGCATCTGGTTTAGTCTCAACAACTAGATCTTGAGAGTAGAAGCGCTCGAGGGAAATGCCATCAGCAATGTCAGCAAGTTTCAGAGCAAGTTCTAAATCGGCTTTGTAATCCATAAACCTAGGTTAGTCGTTACTGGAATTAGCGATTGAGACCATAAGCCTTCTAAGCGAATCAAGCCTTGCCGCTGAGATAGTTCCAGCACTAACTGCTTCATCTAGACCACAGTCAGGGGAGTCCACTAGGTGGGAACAGTCTCTTGGGCACTGAGATGCTACTTGCCAAAGGTCTTCAAAGCTTCTCAATAGGTTCTCTAGTTTGATATGCCCCAGTCCAAAGGATCTAACCCCTGGGGTATCAATAATCCAAGAGGAGGCATCTAGCTTGATTGCCCTAACCGAGCTGCTTGTGTGTCTACCTCTACCAGTCACAGCATTGACACCACCGGTTTCACGAGCAGCATCAGGAGCAAGAGAATTCACCAGTGTTGATTTACCAACACCACTGTGGCCCACAACAACTGTTACCTGGTTAGCCAGGAACTTATTGAGCTCTTCAAGACTTGGTGCATCACTCCTATTCAGAATTACAGGAATAGAGAGATCTGCGAAGTTCTTCACAAACTTAGCAGGGTCTTCAAGGTCTACCTTGGTAATACAGAGAGCAGGTTTTAGACCTGCATCGTAGGCTGCTGCCAGGTATCTATCGATAAGTCTGGTTCTAGGTTCAGGGTTGGTAATCGCAACAACAATCAACATCTGGTTGGCGTTAGCAACAATTACTCGTTCAACCTGATCAGTGTCATCAGCACTTCTTCTAAGCAGAGTTGTTCTTGGTTCAATACGAACTATTCGAGCAAGTGCTCCAACAGTTTCAGAAGTGTCACCGGCAAGAGCTACTCGATCACCAACTGCAACACCTTCTTTACGAAGTTCTTTGGCAAGAGTTGCAAATACCTCACGTTCATCGTTCAGAAGGACGGTGTATCGACCCAGGTCAACCTGCACGACCATACCAATCGGAGCATCTGCATATGATGGACGGTTCTTAGTTCTAGGTTTATTACCTTTAGGGTTTGGTCTTACCCGAACATCTGACTCATCAAGATCGTGGTCTTGAGGTTCAGGTTCATACAACCAACTCAAGCGCTTTGCTCCAACATGTTGGTCCAGAGACTTACAAACTCTGGCATCGTCTTACTCACTACCGAAATATCTTCAATCACAATACCTGGCACTCTAAGCCCAATGATTGCTCCAGCAGTTGCCATGCGGTGATCTTCGTAAGTGTGCCAGGTTGATCCATGTAGCGAATCAACCGGATTGATCTGAATACCATCAGGTAGTTCAGTTGCAGTTCCACCAATTGCATTTATCTCTGCAGTCAAAGCAGCAAGGCGATCTGTCTCATGTCCTCTTAGATGTGCAATACCTGTGATGGTGCTAGGACCATCAGCTAATACAGCTAGAGCAATAATTACTGGTGCTAGCTCTCCACCAATACCAAGGTCAACTTCAATGCCTTTGATGGAACCTGTTCCTGAGAAGGTTAGGTCCTGGTTGTTCTTGAGACAGTTGCACCCATTTGAGTAAGGAGGTCGACGAAGTGTTTTCCAACCTGAGTGGTTTGTTCTGGCCAGTCCTTGATGGTGACTGTTCCACCTAGAACTAGAGCTGCTGCAATAAAAGGACCGGCATTAGAAAGATCAGGCTCAATCGAAACTTCTCCACCTGAAATAACTCCTGGTTCAACGACCCAGGTGAGTTCGTTTGGCTGTGTAACCTTAACGCCTCTTGCTCTTAGACAAGCAATCGTCATCTCGATATGTGGGAGAGATGGAAGGTGCTCACCTGCATGGTGCAGGGTCAGTCCGTTGGTGTATCGGGGAGCGGCTAGAAGAAGACCTGAAACAAACTGGCTAGAGGAGCTGGCATCAATCGTGATCTCGCCTCCTTCAATAGCTCCAGTACCAATCAAAGTGAAGGGGAGTGAACCTGAGCCACCATCTTCAACCTCAGCCCCCTAGACCTCTAAGTGAGTCAATGGTGGTCTTCATAGGGCGTCTTCTGGCTGCCTCATCCCCGTCAAATGTGACCTTTGTATTGGAGAGAGCAGCCATAGGAGGCACAAAACGCATGACTGTTCCCGCTAAACCACAGTCAATGCTGACTCAGAAAGTGAAATGTCAGTGGTTGGTGGGATTATTACGAGGTCGCCATATTCATCGCTGTTGATCGTTGTTCCAAGCTTCTTTAGAGCCTCGATCATCAGCTGAGAATCCCTAGATTCCAAGGGTTTCTTGAGGTGGGTAGGCGATGAAGCGAGAGCGGATAGAACCAATTCTCGGTTAGTTAGAGATTTTGAGCCCGGCAAGGTGACCTGTGCAGAGATGGCATGGTGAACCGAAGGTGCGGGCCAAGATTCTTTGGCTTTCGGGGAATAATTTTGTTCACTCATCGGTTTTATAAGTATATGGCATGGGTTTTTGATGCCTCCCCAGTAAACCCGCTCAATGGAGAGCAACCTAACAGAAAGCAGACACTATAGACACTTTAGTTATGAACTACAGCACCAGACCCCGCCGTCACAACTACGGCTCTAAATCCTGCAAGCAGCAGAAGTACATGTCCGACATAATTAACTCACTTGAGACGGGGGATGCCATCAGCAATTCAGCAGATCAACAGAAGCTAGCAGACTTCGAACTACACATGAGCCCTCACTATGAGGCTATTCGTCGCGCCTGCATTGGTAAGACTAGAAACGAAGCCTCGGTGAAGAGCTGCTCAGACCGTCATCATGAAGGCCTTCAAGTACTGGCACACCTACCAAGACCAGGGCAAAGGCCCAATGAGCTGGATCAACAAAATTATCCAGAATGCTTATTACTCACAGTCAACTGTCGAGGGAAAGCACAACAAGAACCGCGTAACCGTTAATGCCGATGTCGATGATGACTGGCAAGACGATTTCATCCAGAACAACGCAGTTGAGTCACAACTTGGCGCATCAGCTGAGAGCATCGTTATCTCGCAACTAGATAACGAAGAGATCCTCGCTGCTATCCAGAGCATCGACCCAGTGTTCCGTGCCGTTGCACTTCTAAACATCATCGATGGTTGGAAGTACAAGGAGATCGCTGAGTTCACCGGTATTCCAGCAAACACTGTTGGTACCCAGGTTCACCGTGCGCGTGGTTTACTAAGCTCTGCGCTACGTCAGAAAGCTATTGAATACGGAATCGATCCTGATTCAAGGAAAAAGAAGAAAAAGTAAAGGGAAATGACAATGAGTAACATGAGTTGCCATGAGGCCAAGCGTAAAGTCTATGAATACCTCGGTGAGGAATTAGACGAAAAAGCAAAGCAGGAGGTCGATGGGCATCTGTCCAGTTGCTCTCGCTGCACTGAAGAATTTGATCTTGAGCGAACTATTTCAAAGATGGTGATTAGTTCGAATCCTAGGTTGATGCAGAGTTCGGATTTCTATAATCGAATATCTAATTCACTCAGATCTGAAATCGAATGAATAAAGGCCCTGATTCCTTCAGGGCCTTTTTCTTTAAATCTCTTGTTCTGGTAAATCCAGCCAGCGATACCAACCTTGGTTTAGAACTAGCCAAGCCATCAAGCCATGACCCAGTTGTCCAGGCATTCCAAGAGTTGAGTTTCTAAGTTCTTCATTGAATCCCTGGTGATCGACCAATGGTCTAAAGCAATCAACAAATGGTAGAGATCTTCTTGATGCAACATCTTCGAAGCCGGCTGACAGGTGCTCAATGTCGTAGTTCAGCTGAGGGTTACGGCTTGGGATTGGTGAAATAACAAAACACTGGACACCTTTGTTTGCAGCGCTATCCAAGATGTTGGCAAGATTTAGTCTCGACCTAGACATCGAGATGCCTGCGTTAATGTCATTAGCATTTAGGCAAACGATTAGACGGTTATCTGTATCAGCAGCAAAACGCTTTGATGCTTCTTCCAACCACTGTTCGCTCATACCAGCAGAAGTAATTTCTGGAGTTGGCAAGCTATAGAAATCAACTCGAGGATAGTCACTCTGAGTCTTAGCGATAACTCGGCCAACCCAACCTAGACCTTTAGGGTCTCCGCCTGCGCCAACTAGATCGTCACCGATGATGACGATTCTGATGTTGCGTCTTGGCTGATCCATAAGGTTTAGGCGAAAGCTCTTTCAATTAGGTCTGCTTGTTCAACGGCGTGACGCTTAGCTGAACCAGTCGCTGGAGATGCGCTAGCTGGACGAGAAATGAGTTTAGCAACCTGTCCACCCATGTATTTAGGTAGGAAGAGACCGATGTATGTCCAAGGGCCTTGGTTAGCTGGTTCATCCTGAACCCAGAACAGTTCTGCACCTGGATACTGAGCGTAAACCTGCTTGATTTCATCAACTGGAGTTGGGTAAAGCTGTTCAACTCTGACGATTGCTGTTTGCTGGTCGCCACGCTTCTCAGCTTCAGCCAATAGATCCCAGTAGACCTTGCCTGAACAGAATAGAACTCGCTTCACAGCCTGCTTGTTCAGTCCACGCTCATCATCAATCACTAGTTGGAATGAACCTGATGTGAAATCAGCAACGTTAGAAGATGCTGCCTTTAGGCGAAGCATCGACTTAGGTGTGAAGACAACAAGTGGACGACGAGGACGAGCGTAAGCCTGTCTACGTAGTAGGTGGAAGTGGTTAGCCGGTGTTGAAGGTTGAGCAACAGTCATGTTGTTTTCAGCACAGAGCTGCAGATATCTTTCGATACGTGCAGATGAGTGGTCTGGTCCCTGACCTTCGTAACCGTGAGGAAGCAGAAGCACTAGTGAAGAGTGTTGTCCCCACTTCTGCTCTGCAGAGGAAATGAACTCATCAAGAATGGTCTGCGCTCCGTTAGCGAAGTCACCGAACTGTGCTTCCCAAAGAACTAGAGCATCCTTGCGTTCAACTGAGTAACCATACTCGAAGCCCATAGCTGCATACTCACTCAAGAGGGAATCGTAGATATAGAACTTGGCTTGTTCAGCAGTTAGGTTTCTAAGAGGCATCCACTCTTGACCGTTCTCACGATCGTGGAAGACAGCGTGACGCTGAACGAAAGTTCCACGTCTGGTGTCTTGACCTGACATACGAATGTTCACACCTTCAACAAGGAGTGAGCCAAGGGCTAGTAGTTCTCCAAAGCCCCAGTCAATTCCACCTTCTCGTGACATCTCAACTCGCTTAGCAAGTAGTTGTTGTAGTTTCGGGTGAACGTTGAAACTTGGCGGAAGGTTGCTGTGTGCATTACCAATTAGTTCAACAACTTCACGGCTTACAGCACTCTCGTGCTTGAACTCAGGATTATCGCTAGCAGTAGTTCCAATACCGATAGGTCGTGCCTGTAGTTCAACTGGCTGGGACATTGCTTCGTGGACATCGGTGAATGCCTGTTCAAGTCTTGCCTGGAAGTCAGTGTTTGACTGTTCGTATTCTTCTCTAGTGATATCTCCTCGACCAACAAGGGACTCTAGGTAAAGAGTTCTAACAGAACGCTTAGCTTCAATCAAGTTATACATCAGAGGCTGAGTCATTGAAGGATCGTCACCTTCGTTGTGTCCGCGTCTTCTGTAACAAACGAGGTCGATGATGGCATCCTTCTGGAAGCGTTGGCGATATTCAAAAGCTAGCTGTGAAACTCGAACTACTGCCTCTGGGTCATCACCATTCACGTGGAAGATCGGAGCTTGAATACCCTTGGCAACATCGGTTGCGTAAACAGTTGAACGAGACATTGAAGGAGGAGTAGTGAAACCAACCTGGTTGTTGATCACAATGTGAACTGTTCCACCGGTGCGGTAACCACGAAGACTCATCATGTTTAGAGTCTCAGGAACAACACCCTGACCTGCGAATGCAGCATCACCGTGAATAAGAACTGGAACTACTGGATACTCAGCAGGGGATTTGTCCATGCGGTCAAGCTTTGCTCGAACAATACCTTCTAGTACTGGGTTTACTGCCTCTAGGTGGCTAGGGTTAGCCGCTAGGTAAACGTTGGTTTGGTTACCGTTAGGGCCGGTGAAGGTTCCTTCGGTTCCCAGGTGATACTTAACGTCTCCAGAACCTTGAACAGTCTTAGTGTCAGCGTTACCCTCGAACTCTCTAAAGACCTGACCGTAGGTCTTACCAGCAATGTTGGTGAGGACGTTTAGTCGTCCTCGGTGAGCCATACCGATAGCGACCTCGGTGAGGTTGGCATCTGCTGCTGCCTGCAAGATTGCATCAAGAGCAGCAATTGTTGACTCTCCACCTTCAAGGCTGAAACGCTTTTGTCCTACGAACTTGGTCTGCAGGAATGTTTCAAAAGCTTCAGCTTCGTTTAGCTTTTCTAGGATGCGAAGTTGTTGGTCATGGCTTGGCTTCTCATAAGGGCGTTCAAGCTTCTCTTGCATCCACTTGCGCTCTTCAGGGCTGTGGATGTGCATGTATTCGATACCGACAGTTCTGCAGTATGTGTCACGAAGAATCTTTAGAACATCTCTGACCAACATCTTTGACTTGCCGCCGAAGCCACCGGTGTTAAATGATCTGTCTAGATCCCAGAGGCTAAGGCCATGGGTTAGAACATCAAGATCCGGGTGAGTGCGCTGCTGATACTCAAGTGGATCGATGTCTGCCATTAGGTGACCGCGAACACGGTATGCGTTGATTAGTTCCTGAACTCTGGTCTCTTTGCTTCTTGAGTCAGAGTCACTCTTGTCAAAGTCAGTTGCCCAACGAATTGGCTGGTAAGGAATACGAAGATCAGCAAAGATGTCGTCGTAGAAACCACGTTCGCCTAGAAGAAGTTCGTTGATGATTCTTAGGAACTCACCTGAACCTGCACCCTGAATAACGCGGTGGTCATATGTTGAGGTAAGAGTGATTACCTTGCTCACACCAAGCTTTGCTAGATGCTCTTCGCTCATGCCTTGGAATTCAGCTGGGTAGTCAAGTGCACCTGCACCGATGATGCAACCCTGACCCTTGGTGAGTCTTGGTACTGAGTGAACAGTTCCAATTCCACCTGGGTTAGTGAGCGACGCTGTTGTTCCTGAGAAATCTTCTGCAGTTAGTTTGTTATCTCTCGCACGCTTTACTAGATCTTCGTAAGCAGTTAGATATTCTGCGAAATTAAGTCGCTGAGCCTTTTTGATGTTAGGAACTAGAAGAGCTCTAGTGCCATCAGGCTTAGGAATATCAATTGCTAGACCGAAGTTGATGTTGGCAGGAGAAACAGCTGCAGGCTTGCCATCAACTTCTTCGTAGTAAACATTCTGGCTAGGGAACTCTTTGAGTGCACGAATGATTGCAAAACCGATGATGTGGGTGAACGATACTTTTCCACCACGAGTTCTACCAAGGTGTGAGTTGATGACAATACGGTTGTCAATTAGAAGCTTGGCTGGAATTGCTCTAACGCTTGTTGCAGTTGGAATGCTAAGAGAGGCATCCATGTTGGCTGCCAGGGTCTTAGACATACCTTTAAGAATGTTGATCTGATCTTCTGCCTCTTCAGAAAATTCAGCTGCTGAGTTTGCGGGAGCCTGAGCAGGAATAGGTTGAGGCTTAGGTTCGACTCTGGTGGTCTTGGCAACTAGTGGAACTGATCCAGTTTGGGTAGTTTCGATAGCAGGTGGAGTTGAACAACAGGAGCACTAACTGCAGGAGCTGGGTAACCGGTTGACCTAGCTTGACCTGGTGGTAGCGCTCTAGGATTGGCTGCCATTCCTTGTCCACTGAATCTGGATTTACCAGCCACTGCCCATACATTTCATCGACTAACCACTCGTTAGCCCCGAATTCTTGACCAGATTGGGAATTGTCCACGGACACCAAACCACCTCTTACTTTTCGCCCGAATAGTGCCAAACAAGCCTACCTTTTCTTTATGAACAGTAGGTTTCACAGCCTTATTACCCTCCACAATCACAGGCAAAGCAAAGGTATGCTGGAAGGGATATGGACTCAGACCATCCCCACCCGGCCCTCCTTCTAGGTTTTAACCGATGAACGAGTGGCTATTACTCTGCCTAGGCGTCCTGCTGACTATAGGGACAGGCCTCTTCGTTGCCAGTGAGTTCTCACTTATTAACCTTGAGAGAACCGAGCTTGAAGCAGAAGGACCAGGGGAGAACGAGGTCTTAGCCCATCAATCATTGCCCTAAAGCGAACCAGCACCCATCTTTCAGGTGCTCAACTGGGTATTACTCTCACAACTCTTCTTACCGGTTTCCTAGCTGAGCCATCGCTAACTGTTCTATTAGAGGCGGGTCTTCTAGGTGAATGGTTCAGAGGGCCAACTCTGCATGCCATCTCACTAACTGTTTCATTGGTGACTGCCACCCTTTTCTCAACTCTGATTGGTGAGTTGGTTCCGAAGAAACTAGCGCTAACTTTGCCACTCCAAGTTAATAAGGCAGTTGTTAGATTCCAACTCCTGTTCACCTGGACATTTGGCTGGTTGATTTGGCTATTGAACTCTTCAGGTAATGCCATTGTTAGATCTTTTGGAATTGAACCTAAAGAAGAACTCAGTTCATCAAGAACTGCTGAAGAACTTTCAGCTCTGGTCAAGAGATCTGCAAGCTTGGGTGCCCTTGAGCAACGCACTGCAGATTTGATTACCAAGACTTTGGCATTGAGCCAACTTGTCGCCTCCGATGTAATGACTCCAAGAACAAAGTTGTCTTCTCTAGATGCATCTTCAACTGTTCAGGATGTGATTGCTCTTTCACACAGCACAGGTTTCTCTAGGTTCCCTGTCTTTACGGGATCAAATGATGATGTTGTTGGAATTGTTCACGTCAAGGCAGCTGCTTCTGTTCCTAGAGAGAAGCGAGACTCAGTTCCGGTTACCGCTCTATGGTTGAACCGTTCAGAGTTCCAGAAACCATGTCACTAGAGAAGTTGATGGGTGTGCTTAGATCACACGGGCTTCAGCTGGCAATCGTTGTTGATGAATATGGTGGCACTGCCGGAATCGTAACTCTAGAAGATCTAGTTGAAGAGCTAGTTGGTGAACTAGGTGACGAGCACGACAGAGCGAAGATAGATATCACCGGTGGTAAGGATAAGTCATTCTCATTCCCTGGAATGTTTAGACCAGATGAGTTGCTTGAGAAGTTGGCAATCGAAGTTCCAGAAGATGGTAGTTACGAAACTATTGCTGGTTTCCTAATGGCTCAATTGGGCAGAGTTGCCAGGTTGGCGATGAGGTTCGTATTGAAAGTGGAGTGCTACGTGTTGAACGTATGGACGGTCGACGAGTAGATCGAATTCGCTTCATTCCTGATGAGATTCCAGAGGAGGAGACTAATGAATAGCATCACCTCTGGTTTGTTGGCTTTAGTAGTTCTTCTTCTAGCCAACGGATTCTTTGTTGCCGCTGAGTTTGCGGTTATCTCTGCCAAGCGTGCTCAGATTGAACCGAGAGCGAAGGCTGGTTCAACTCCAGCGAAGCTAACTATCAAAGCCATGGAGAACGTGAGCCTTATCCTGGCCACCTGCCAGCTCGGTGTCACAATCTCCGGACTACTTATTCTTCTTGTTGCTGAACCAAGCATCCACGAACTACTCAAAGAACCACTGCATGCTCTAGGTTTACCTGAATCAGCTGAGACAGCTGTTTCATTTGGTGTTGCCTTGTTCATCGTTTCATTCCTCCACGTCTTGGTTGGGGAGATGATCCCTAAAAACATCTCGTTCTCTATCCCTGAACGTGCTGCACTAGTTCTAGTGCCGCCGCTTTACGGTCTGGCTATCGCACTAAAGCCTGTGGTCTTTGCTCTAAATGCGACGGCTAATGGAATCTTGAGGCTGTTTGGAGTTAGGTCGAAGAACGAAGCAAACAGCGCATTTACCTTGGAGCAGGTTGAAGACATTGTTTCTCACTCAACTAGAGCTGGTGTTCTAAGTGATGAGACCGGTGCGATTACCAACACCTTTGAATTCACTGATAAGCAGGTCAAGGACATCTTGGTTCCAATTCGCAAACCTAATCACTGTTTCAACTGATGTAACTCCAAGAATCATTGAGCAGGCTGTTGCAAAGCACGGCTTCAGCCGATACATCGTCCTTGATGAAGATGGTTCTATCGAGGGTTACCTCACCTCAAAGACGTTATTGATGAAAAAGAAGAAGAAGCTGATCTGCCTGTTCAAAGAAAGCTAATTAGAACTGTTAAGTCAATCGGCAGTGGAGTTGAACTAGAAGATGCTCTAGCGCTGATGCAGAAAGACCGTCAGCACCTGATGGCAAGCTATGACAGCGAAGGCAAGTTGCTTGGACTTCTCTTCTTAGAGGACATCTTGGAAGAACTAGTTGGAGAAGTTCAGGACGCGACTCGTCGCGACTAATTACTTCTTGAACTTGCCTCTGGTGTATTGGTTAGGCCAGTAATCTAATTCGACATCAAGTTCAAATGCTGCTCTAAGCGGCCAATACGGATCTCTCAGTGATGCTCTACCAATCATGATGATGTCAATTTCTGTGCTCTGCAGAATCTCTTCGGCTTGTTCACCGGTTGTGATCAATCCAACAGCTGCAACTGGCGCATCAACTTCGTGAGCGATGTCTTCTGCCATCGGCACTTGGTAGCCAGGACCAAAAGGAATATTCACTCCAAGGACAATTCCTCCACTTGAAATATCAAATAGGTCAGCACCAGCTTCTTCACACCACTTAGCAACTTCGGCACAGTCAGCTACGGTGAAGCCATCTTCACGATAGTCAGTTGCTGAGAAGCGAACGATTACTGGAATTTCATCGCCAATTTCTTGTCTCATCGCTTTGACAATGTCAACAAGGAACTTAGCTCTGTTTACTTTAGAGCCACCAAACTCATCGGTTCTCTGATTGGTAATCGGGGAGAGGAACTGGTGGACAAGATATCCGTGGGCAGCATGGATCTCAATCACATCAAAGCCAGCTTCAACGGAACGCTTTGCTGCTGTTGCCCATTCCTGAACAAGTTCTCTTACCTCTTCGGTAGTTAGTTCTCTAGGGGTGTTGTATTGCGGGAAACCTTCATCAGTTGATGAGACCGGTTGCCAACCACCGTCTGCCTCCTGGATTGCTCCACTACCTGACCATTCACGGTAGATGCTGGCTTTTCTTCCTGCGTGAGCTAACTGGATTGCTGCTAATGCGCCTGCATTCTTGATGAAAGCAGTTGTTTCTTTCCAAGCCTCAACCTGCTCATCGTTCCAGATTCCGGTATCCCAAGGACTGATTCGTCCATCTGGTCGAATAGCTGTTGCCTCAGTCATTACTAGACCTGCACCGCCTAGAGCTCTTGAACCTAGGTGGACTAGGTGCCACTGATTAGGGATGCCGTCTTGGTCTTCACAGGAGTATTGGCACATCGGAGCAATCCAGATGCGGTTCCTAGAGGTTTTAGATCTAATGGTGAGAGGTTCAAATAACTTAGCCATAGCAACAGCCTAATGATGGATAAGACTTCTAGACTTGAGCAGGGAATCTATCTAAAGGCCTTGAGCCAGTTTCGGAGAGTTCGATGGCGATGAGAGTTGCAGCAGTTGCATCTGCCCTTACTCGTAAGTTTTGGTTTGTCTTAGCTATTGGACTACTTGCACAACTAACCCTGATCTGGCTGGGAACTGCCAGCGGTGACCCTTTCGGTGATGTTCGATACACATACTCTGCTTGGGTAACCAGCATGATTGACCACCAGTACATTCTGGGAATCAATGAACCTTGGGTCTATCCATTTATTGCTCTTATTCCACTCTGGTTAGCGCACTTTGCTAACCCAGCCGATTACATGACCGGCTGGTTCCTAGTCACTGTGAACCTAAACATGCTCACCCTCGCCTATCTTCTTGGCTGGGGTAAGAAGATGGAGCGAGCTAAGTCAGCTTGGTTCCTGATTGCCTGTATTTTCCTCTGCGGTCCTGTCGCTTTGGGGCGCTTTGAAGTCTTCAGTTTGATTCTGACTGTTATTGGTGCAATCGCTCTTTGGAATAACAAAGAAGCTAAGTCAATGCAGTTCTTCAACCTAGCTGCCTGGATCAAGGTTGCTCCGGTTGCAGCACTGTTCACCGGTTTTGTAATTACCGAGAGCAAGAGAAAGTTCATTCTGAACTTGGTTTATGGAACAGCAGCAATCTTGTTGGTGGGTCTTGCTTTGGGTGGTAACTCGAGCATGTTCAGCTTTGTTGGTATGCAAGTGGTCGTGGTGTTCAGGTTGAATCAACCATCGCTATCTTCTGGCTAGTGCAAATCATCTTCAATGTTGCTGGTGCCAAGATTTACTACGACAACGAGATCCTTACCTTCCAAGTCTCTGGCTTTGGTGTTACCGAAGTTGCCAGCATCATGACTCTGGTTCAGTTCTCTGCTCTTGCGATCACAATCTGGTTGGGCTTTAGAGCTAAGAAAGCAGGAGTGGATAAGAACACTCTGTTTGCTTGGATATTCCTAACCGCAACTCTGGATTTGCTGGTATTCAACAAGGTTGGTTCACCACAGTATGAGTTGTGGGTGATAGGTGCTGCCTTTGTTGGTGTGCTCTTTGGAACCGCTAACTGGAAGCCGGTGGTTTGGCTAACTGTTTTCTCATCTGGTTTGTCTTGGTTGATCTTCCCAATCTTCTACGGAGATCTCTTGGATGGAAAGCCATTTGGAGTGAGCTTACTTATTGTTAGAAACCTGGCAGTAGTTGCCATCTTGGTTTGGTCAAACATGCAGCTAATGAAGCTGGGTAAGAAAGAACTAGCTCTTAAGTAATTTAGCTAGCAGTGGTCCAACTTTTTCGTGTTCAATCAGGAACCCGTCGTGACCATATTCAGAAGTGATGGTGTGAAGTTTTCCACCAACTAGTTCAGAGCCAATGTGCTCAGCAATTAGCTTCTGATTCTCAATTGGGAAGAGTCTGTCGCTATCGATACCAATAACCAATGCTTTGGCCTTGATCTTGCCTAGAGCAGTCTTCACTGATTTTCTATT
>RFNI01000129.1 GCA_009927245.1 Actinomycetota bacterium
CTGGTTTGCTTGTGAAAACACCTTAGATCCAAGGAACCCATTCCTTGCTGAAAGCGGGCTCGGGTGTGCCGATTCAACAAAAGTAATTCCACTTAGTTCATCCTTGATCGATTTAGCGGAATTACCCCAGAGCATGAGCACAACTGGTTGCCTCTCAACAAGTGCTTTCACTGCCTTCAAAGTGAAATCCTCCCATCCGATGGCACTTCCTAGATGTGCGCCAGAAACACCTGGAAGAGTAGTCAAACCTCTGTTTAGTAAAAGGACTCCTTGATCTGCCCACCTACTGAGATCAGGTGCCATGGGGTTTGCGACAGTTCCAATACCAACATCGCTCTCCAACTCAGCGACTATGTTCTTCAAACTCCTAGGGGTCGTGGTCTCAGAGCTAACAGCAAAAGCTAGCCCGATAGCATCTCCCAGCGTTGGATAAGGGTCCTGCCCGATCAGGACAACCTTGATTTCAAGTGGGTCAGAAGCAAAAGCTCTCATGACAGCAGTCGCTGGAGGAACTATGTCCGAACCCATAACCTTAGTTTCGATGCTCTCGAGCAGTTCTTGCTCAGTGGCTAACCACTGACGCCAGGTTGGGTGCATTTGCTCGAAGAACATAACTAAATCGTAGGCGTCAGTAGTCTTGGATATACTTCCAAGTAAGAAAAACTCCGAAGAAAAGAGAGTCCCGTGGACATTCAGCAGCTCAAAGCCCAAGCTCAAGCCAAACAAGCAAACCTCGTTGCAATTCGTCGCGACTTGCACCAGATTCCTGAATTTGGACTAGACCTGCCTAAGACTCTCGCTCGAGTGCTTTCTGAAGTTGAATCGCTGGGTGAAGTAACCCTTGGTAAAGATATGACTGCAGCTGCGATCGTGATCCGCGGAGCACAGCCTGGTCCAACAGTCCTTCTAAGAGCAGACATGGATGCTTTGGCAGTTACTGAAGACACGGGTCTTTCTTTCTCATCAACCAACGGATACATGCACGCTTGTGGACATGACCTCCACATGGCAATTGGTGTTGGTGCCGCTCAACTTATTGCTGAAAACAAAGACCAGCTCAAGGGCAACGTAGTTATGTTCTTCCAGCCTGGTGAAGAAGGTCACGATGGAGCTGGTGTCATGCTTTCTCAGGACATGCACCTAGCTTCTGGTGAGAAGCCAATCGCTGCATATGGAATCCACGTTTTCTCTAGCGATGACCCAGGTGTATTTGCCTCTCGCAAGGGAACCATGATGGCTTCAGCAGGAGATATCATCGTCACACTTAAAGGTCGAGGCGGTCACGGTTCAATGCCTTGGACTGCAGTTGACCCAATCACCGGTTTGGTTGAGATGCTTAGCTCACTGCAATCATTCATCGCTAAGCACTTTGATGCTTTAGATCCGATTGTTCTGAACGTTGGTTGGATCAAGGCTGGAAATGACCACACCACAAACATCGTTCCTGAGGTAGCTAGCTTCGGAGCAACAGTTAGATCTTTCTCAAAGCAGGGTTACGAAGACACCCGAACCAAGATTCCAGCATTCATCAAAAACACAGCTGCAGCCTTTGGTTTGGAAGCAGAAATTGAATTCTCTCCAGCAACCAAGGTTTTGGTTAACGACGGTGCTGCAATTGACCGAGTCGTGAGAGTTGTCGGTGACCTATTCGGTGAAGGCAAGTACGAGAACATGGACCAGCCAATTCCTGGTGGAGAAGACATGGCAAGCATCTTGGAAGAGATTCCTGGTGCATTCGTCTTCCTTGCTGCTGGTGACCCTGGCACCCCAATTGAACAGCGTCAGTCAAACCACAGCAACAAGGCTGTGTTTGACGACTCAGTGCTAGCCGATGGTGCAACCTCCTTGCGGCCTTGGCTTTTGATACTCTAGACGAAGCAGCCAGAGCCTAAAACTCTCAAACTGCTTCTGCCTATCTGGCCATCGCCGTTCAGATTCACCCAAAAGTTACGCCACGTTTCATAGGGTATTTGGGCTATTCGGGGACATTCCTTAGCCTTGAAACACACACAACCTCCTAATTAAAAGAAAGCACTAATCATGAGCAACGATCCAGCAAACTGGGGATTTGAAACCGCACAGATTCACGCGGGAGCCTCTCCAGACCCAACAACCAACTCTGTTGTAACGCCTATTTACAACACCACCGCATATGTATTCAACTCATCTGAGCACGCAGCCAAGCTTTTCGGTCTAGCTGAGTTCGGAAACATCTACACCAGAATCATGAACCCAACTCAGGATGTTGCTGAAAAGCGCATCGCTGCTCTTGAGGGTGGAACTGCTGCGCTGTTGCTATCTTCAGGCCAGGCTGCTGAGACTTTTGCGATTCTGAACATCGCTCAGGCTGGAGATCACATCGTTGCATCTTCAACTCTTTACGGTGGAACATACAACCTGTTCAAGTACACATTGCCAAAGCTAGGCATCACCGCAACTTTCGTTGAGGACCAGGATGACCTTGCTGCATGGGCAGCTGCTGTTCAGCCAAACACCAAGTTGTTCTTCGCTGAGACCATTGGTAACCCTAAGGTAAGCATCCTAGACATCGAAGGTGTTGCAAAGGTTGCTCACGAGAACGGTGTTCCACTGATCGTTGACAACACTGTCGCAACCCCTTACCTAATCAAGCCACTTGAGCACGGAGCAGACATTGTTGTTCACTCTGCAACCAAGTTCCTAGGTGGACACGGAACTGTTGTTGCCGGTGCAATCGTTGATGGTGGAAAGTTTGCTTGGTCAAAGAGCGACAAGTTCCCAGGACTAACTGAGCCAGACCCGTCATACCACGGTGTTAACTACACAGCTGCTCTAGGTGATGGCATTGCATACATCATCAAGGCACGTGTTCAGCTGCTTCGTGACCTAGGTTCTGCAATTGCTCCTACCAGCGCATGGCAGCTAATCCAGGGTATTGAGACTCTGAGCCTTCGTGTTCAGCGTCACGTTGACAACGCTAAGGCTGTTGCAGAGTGGCTATCAAAGCACCCTCAGGTTGAAAGCGTTAACTACGCAGGTCTAACTACCTCTCCTTGGTATGCAGCTGGACAGAAGTATGCACCTAAGGGTCCTGGCGCTATCGTTTCCTTCGAAATCAAGGGTGGCGTAGCAGCTGGTTCTAAGTTCGTTGAATCTCTAAACCTGTTTAGCCACGTAGCTAACATCGGTGACGTACGTTCACTAGTGATTCACCCAGCAAGCACTACTCACTCTCAGCTAACTCCTGAGCAGCAGGTAACAGCTGGTGTGACACCTGGACTAGTGCGTCTATCGGTTGGACTAGAGTCAATCGAAGACATCATCGCAGATCTAGAAACAGGATTTGCATCAGCTAAGTAAGGTTCACATCTAGTAAATGGACTTTCAAACTCCTGAGGACACCGTCCCCTCAGACTTCATCACCGAAGAGCTAACCCGACAACTAGTCGGTAAGCCTAAGGCGACTGGAGCCTGGCGGGATGGTGACCCAGCGGGTGAAAGATTGTTTGCACTAGTTGGAACACTAAGTTTAGAAAACGGAAAAACGCTTCACCAGGCAAGACTTGCCTACGAGAGTTGGGGAACTCTCAATTCAGATGCATCAAATGCAGTTCTGATTCTTCACGCACTAACCGGTGACTCTCACGCAGTTGGTAAAGCCTCTAAAGATCATCCAACCGAAGGTTGGTGGAGTGACCTTATCGGTCCTGGCAAATACATCGACACTGACAAATACTTTGTAGTGGCACCGAACATTCTTGGTGGTTGCCAGGGTTCCACCGGACCTTCTTCACTTGAT
>RFNI01000240.1 GCA_009927245.1 Actinomycetota bacterium
AGAACTCCTTTAGTTTAGCCGATTCTTGAAGCCATCACAGAGCTCCAATTCTTGAGCATTGAGACACAGCCCCATATCGGCTAAACTAACAAGGTTGCCTTTCGCAACCAAACAATTCCAGCGCTTGTAGCTCAACGGATAGAGCATCTGACTACGGATCAGAAGGTTGGGGGTTCGAGTCCCTCCAAGCGCACATAGCCCAGTTCCTTCTCACGAGGACTGGGTTTTTTAGTAGGCTGGCTGAAACTTTTAGATACTCAGGAGTCTCGGTGAGTGAAGCGCATTGGAAAGAATTCCTTCAGGCAGATGGCCTTGAGGATTGGGTTGTCTTGCACGGTGGGCCATCTGCTGTCTTTGTAACATCTAGTCTTGCTGATGCTGCTGAACTAGCTCGAGCTGTTGCTCAACTGCCTGGCTTGGAGGATTCGCACATTCAGTTGAGTATTGTTTCTAAGCGCTTGACTGTCCGGCTAACCCGTGAGATCTGGAAGATTGAACCAGATCACATTACCCTCGCTAGGGAGATCCCTGAATTAGCTAAGTCACTAGGGGCTGTCAGTGACCCTAAACAGGTGCAAGAAGTGCAATTTGCTATTGCAGCTAAAGCAGATGCAATTGATCTAGGGTTTTGGCGTGCAGTCCTTGGCTACGATCCAATGCTTGAAGACAATGCCATAGATCCACTAGGTGTGAGTTCAACTGTTTGGATGCAGGACATAGAAGAAGGCAAGGCTCTTCGTCATGCAATGCATATAGATGTCTCTCTTTCAAAAGAGAGTGCTCAGGCTCGAGTCGACTCTGCAGTAAAAGCTGGCGGGGTAGTCGTTGATGGTTCTCACGCACCTTCCTGGTGGATCCTTGCGGATCGCTCAGGAAATAAGGTGTGCGTTGTTGCCTGGCCTGACGGTGCTAAGGCTGACAAGTCTGAGGACTAAGGTACTGATCAGAAGGTTTGCCCTTCGAGACCACTAGTTAGACTTTCTATATGCCAACACTCAGTCACATGCTTTGGTTTGATGGTCTCTAAACTCATTGTCAGTGAACTAGAGCTGCTGTCCTCTAAAACAGAGATTATTTGTCTCTACAATAAACTCTCTATATGCCTAGTAAAGAAGAGTTAGTAGCTCACTTCACATCACGTTTAGCGTTTGAGACAGATGCATCAGATGTTCATGCAGATCTTGAAAGCAAGAAGAACTTTGTTCTAGTTGATGTTAGAGGTCAGAGTTCTTGGGATCAGGGACACATTGTTGGTTCAATCCACATGCCTCACGCTGAGATAGCAGAACGAGCAACCAAAGAGATTCCTCTAGATACACCAGTCGTTGTTTACTGTTGGGGACCTGGTTGTAATGGTGCTCACAAAGGAGCTCTTAACTTTGCACTGCTTGGTTACCAAGTAAAGGAAATGATTGGTGGCTTTGAATACTGGGCTCGTGAGGGATACAAGATCGAAGATGTTAACGGTCCTGTTGTTAGAGCACAGGATGCTCTAACAGTTCCACTCAACTCAATTTCTTGCGACTGTTAATCAAGGAGCGCTAAGTGACTACAAGTGTCCGTCAGGTTGAAAATGAAGACAAGTCGTCGTGGCAAGAGCTTTATGGCGCTTATCTCAAGTTCTATGAAAGCGAATCAGTAGAAAGCTCAACTGAACTCCTATGGAATCGACTGATAAAGGATGCGCCTGAGATTCAAGGGCTGGTAGCTGTGTCTAATGGAGAGGTTGTTGGCATCGCGCACTTTCATTACCAAATCTCTACTTGGAGTGATACCTCTCACTGCTACCTTGAAGATCTTTATGTGGCTGAAGATGCTCGTGGGAAAGGTGTTGCTTCTGCTCTAATCGCAGCTGTTGAGGGCTTAGCCATTCAGAACAAATCTTCAGAACTCTTCTGGATAACAAAAGAGAACAACACCGTTGCTAGAAAGCTCTACGAACAGGTTGCGACTCTAAGTGATTTTGTTCGATATGAAAAGAAGCTCAACTAGATCACTGCTCTTCAGCATCCCTTCCCTAGAGAATCGCTAGTAATCAAATTGTTCCCAAAAGTTAATAAGTGTCTACAGACCAAATTGCTATCGTGATAGTAACAGGTCGATTGTCAGGGTTGACTTCAAAGGCATTAGGGAGAGAAACTGTGATAAAAGCCAAGGTATCTTTAATCGGATTAGTGACAGTATTGTCAGTCGCGCTCACAGGTTGTGCTGGCGGTGGCAATCAAGATGCGGCTCCAACGCAAACTCCAACGGCTACTCCAACTCCAACCCCTACAGTTACTGTTCCTGCACTCACTCCTGAAGAAGCCTGGGACAGTTTCAATCAGATCTCTGATGCAAGCTGTCAAGCATCCTATGGAGGTCTTGTTGAGGAAGAAATCTCAGGCCCGAACGTAGGAAAGCTGAAAATACGACTTACCTTCGAGCAAGCTGGTGAGAACAGCTTGGTAGCCTCTTTACCTAACGGTGAGGTGTCCGAATTAGATTGGTCTCAACTCTTGGCGTGTGAGTCAAAAGTCTTTATTTATTCAATGGAAACCGAAGGATATTCTTACGAAAGTGATCCTGGCTATTCTGTTGATTGGCCTATCCAAATCACTTTTGATCCACAGACCAGCAAATTCACCACCAGTAGAAACGATTTGGGAGAGCAAAGAACGCTTGTTTTCGAAGTACTGGATGGAAAATTCTCAATAGTTGAAGAAGTTGAGGAGGGCCGGAAAACCAAGTTAACTTATGGATTGCCAGGAGCTGCAGAGACACAAATCGTTAACGATTACTTCGAAAGCCTTTACGGAGGTAATTAACCCAATTGACGGACCACGCGGTTCATCGAAGCAACAGGGTTTATGGAGTACAAAATCACTAGGCCACAAATTCCCAAGGCGACCCATGGGTATATCATGCTTACGATTAGTGTGATTATTCCAAGCGATGCAAATACTGAATTGAAAACAACCAAAGACACAAGGATTATCTTCACCACCAGTATCACCAGATTAACAATCTGACTGAAAGCCATTTCGTCTCTCCTCCAGAAGTATTCTTTACGAATTTAGAATTCTGTGCAGAACTTATAAACAGTTCAAATTACTTAGCAACCAGTTGATCAATAGTTTCGGCATCGAGCACATACTCGATTGCCATTACGCTGGCTCCGATGATTCCAACCTCTTTGCCCGCTTTACTTTGAACGATGGAAAGAGATTCGCTAGCTAGTGGCATTGATCTGCTGTATACAGCTTCTCGAACTCCAGCTATTAGATGTTCACCAGCTGATGCCATTGATCCACCAATAACGATGATTGATGGGTTCATAAGAGAAACACAGGTGCTTAGTACTTCACCGATGTCTCTACCTGCTTGTCGAACTGCTTGAATAGCTTCAACTTTTGAACGCTTAGTTGCATCAACTAGGTCTGACATATTTCTAACTGGTAGTCCTGCATCATTAACATTTTTGATTACTGCTGGTGAACCAGCAACAGCTTCGAGGCAGCCGTAGTTACCACAACGGCAAGCGATGTTATCGCCACGAGAAACTCTTACGTGTCCGATGTCTCCTGCAGTTCCCTGAAAACCTCTTTGCAAACGTCCATCGGAAATAATCCCAGAGCCAATGCCTGTTGCAGCTTTTAGGAAGATTAGATGATCAACATCTGGATAGGTTAGATGACGCTCACCGACTGCCATTACGTTCACATCGTTATCGACTAAAACTTTTGCTTTTAGATCTTGGTTTACTCGCGCAGGAATATCAAAACCATCCCAACCAGGCATGATCGGTGGATTAGCTGGCTTACCGCTCTCGTGTTCAACAGGTCCTGGAACACCGATACCAATTGCTAGTAGTCGATCTTCGTCAATCTTTAGTCCAGCTAATAGGTGGCGAATCTCTTCGATCATCCAACGAAGACAAACTTCAGGACCATCTGAGATCTGACGTTTGGTTTCAATAGACACCAGAATCTTTCCACTTAGGTCAGCAAGGGAAGCAACAGCATGGGTAGCACCGAAGTCAACACCAGCAACAACATAGGACTCTTCATTGAGTAGGAGTCTGGCAGAGGGGCGGCCACCGGTTGAGGTAGCGCTGGTGGCAGGTGCAATAAGCCCAAGCTCAATTAGTGGATCAAGACGAAGGGAGATGGTTGAACGGGCTAGCCCAGTGATTTCGGCCATTTCAGCCTTGGTGTGGGGTTGGCCATCGCGGAAAAGTTGCAGCAAACGACCGGAACTGAACCCGAAATTAGACACGTTTATTTCTGACACCCCTAAAGCATAGACAACAACTTGTCTTGTGTTTCGAGAAAAGATTATCACAAGTTTATAACAAGGTGTCGATTATCGACAAAAGTCCTACGAAAAGTAGCATTATGTACTTAGTAGTCTCAAACGTCCCTTAGGAAGGTTTAGCAGTGAAGTTCGGATATTCAACAATTACTTGGGGTGGAGTGGTCGGTCACCCAGGCGGTGTTACCAGCATCAAGGATCTCTTCTACATGACCAACGGTGATACCAAAGCTGCCGTTCGTGATATCGCAGCAGCTGGATATGCCGGTACTGAGTTATTCGATGGAAACCTTGCTGAGTTTGCAGAGAACCCAGAAGAGCTGCTTTCAGTTCTCAAGGAGACCGGTGTTCAGTTGGTCTCTGTATATACAGGTGCGAACTTCATCTACGACGAGATTCTTGACGACGAACTATACAAAATTGAACAGGCTGCACTCCTAGCTAAGAAGTTTGGTGCCAGCCGTCTAGTAGTTGGTGGTGGAGCTAAGCGTCCGCAAGGCCCTCAAGCAGGTGACTTCAAGAAGGTCGGTCGTGGACTAGACATGGCAGCGGACATTGCAAGAACTCACGGGTTAGAGAGTAGTTTCCACCCACACCTAGGAACCATCTCGGAGACTCTTGATGGTTTCCACCAGATAATGGACAGCTGTTCAATTGGTTTCTGTCCAGACACTGCTCACCTAGTTGCATCCGGAATCGATCCGGTTGCAGCAATCGATCGTTACGGTGACAGATTGAAGCACGTTCATTTCAAAGACTTGTCAAGTAAGACTGGAGCTTTCACTCCACTAGGTGAAGGTGACATAGATTTCGTTGCAGTGTTAGCTGCAATGAGAAGAGCCAACTACGATAGCTGGCTTTTGGTAGAACTCGATGCCTATGCAGGCGATCCGAAGGCTGCCGCAGAAATAAGTAAAAAGTTTCTAGAGAAGCTTTTTGCTGACTAGAGAATCCACCCATCCATCAAAAAGAAGTAACTAACCAAGGAGATACAGAATGAAGAAACTGATCACAGGCATGGGAGTGACTGCAGCGCTATTGCTTGCACTGACTGCATGTTCATCCAGCGGGGACAATGGGCAAACAGACGGTGTTGACGCCGCTATTGTTGCTCAGGTCGACGCTGCACTTGCTGAACTAGACGGCCAGGTACTAAGCCTTGGCCCTAACGGCGAGACACCATCTGGTTTTGAAACCACTGAGCTAACTGATGAAGAAGTTGCTCAAATTCAAGCTGGTGGCTTCACAGCTGCAATCGTTATGCACTACTCAGGTAACGACTGGTCAACTGCACAGATTGAAGGCCTAAAGGCAGAGTTCGCTCGTCTAGGTGTTGAAGTTGTTGCAGTAACCGATGCTGACTTCAAGCCAGAGAAGCAGGTTTCAGACATTGAGACTGTTATGGCTCTGAACCCAGATATCATCGTTTCAATTCCAACTGACCCAGTTGCAACATCAGCTGCATTCAAGAAGGCTGCTGCTGCTGGAATCAAGATTGTTTTCATGGACAACGTTCCAGCTGACATGGTTGGTGGCGAGGACTACGTTTCAGTAGTTTCAGCTGACAACAAGGGAAATGGTGTTGTTTCAGCTCACCTATTCGCTAAGGCTCTAAACGGTAAGGGTAAGGTCGGTCTGATTTATCACGACGCTGACTTCTTCGTTACCAAGCAGCGTTACGACGGTTTCAAGGAAACTCTTTCACAGTACCCAGGTATTGAGATTGTTGAAGAAAAGGGTATCGGCGGACCAGACTTCGCAGGTGATGCTCAAGCAGCAGCAACCGCCATGCTAACTAAGCACGCAGACCTAAACGGTATCTGGGGTGTTTGGGATGTTCCAGCAGAGGGTATCTTGGCAGCAGCTCGTGAGGCTGGCCGTCTAGACCTAAAGATTGGTACTCAGGACCTAGGAACTAACGTTGCAATCCAGCTAGCTAAGAACGAACTAATCGTCGGTCTTGGTGCACAGCGTCCTTACGATCAGGGTGTTGCAGAAGCTCGTTTGGCTGCAGCAGCTGTGATTGGTAAGACTGGACTACCTAACTTCGTAGCTCTAGGCGCTCTACCGGTATCACACGAGAACGTACTTGAGGCTTGGAAGACTGTATACAACGCAGACGCCCCAGCATCAGTCAAGGACGCTTTCGTCAAGTAATTAAAGAGAAGAGGGCTGGGGATTAAACCCCAGCCCTCTGTACCACCCATCCATCTGGGCAATAACTATTTTAGGCAAGGAAAGTAAATGAAGAAAATCAATGTAGGACTTATCGGTGGCGGTTTCATGGGTAAAGCTCATTCGCTTGCGTACTCAGCAGTGCCAATGTTCTTCTGGCCAACTGAGATCATGCCGGTAAAGCACACTGTTGCAGAGTTCACAGACAAGATGGCACAGGATGCAGCCACCAGGTTCGGATTCGAAAATGCAACCAGTGACTGGAACACCATCATCAACAATCCAGACATTGACCTAGTCGACATTGCTACTCCAAATAACTCTCACGCCCAGATTGCTATCGCAGCTCTTAACGCTGGTAAGCATGTCATCTGTGAGAAGCCACTAGCTCGCACAGTTGAAGAAGCTGCTTTGATGTATGAAGCAGCTAGAAACTCAAACCGAGTAAACATGGTTGCTTTCAACTACCGTCGCACACCTGCAGTTGCCCTTGCTAAGCGATACATCGAAGAAGGCGCAATCGGAAGAATTATTAACTTTAGAGCGACCTACCTTCAGGACTGGTCAGCTGATCCAAACTCTCCGCTATCTTGGAGATTCCAAAAAGACATCGCAGGATCCGGTGCAATCGGAGATATCCTCACTCACGTTTTAGACATGGCTAGATACCTAGCTGGTGAAGTTACAGAAGTTTCTGCAATTACAAACCACATCATCACCGAACGTCCACTGCAGCAATCAGGTGCAGATTCACTTGGAAACTCTAAGGGTGGATCAGATGCACCTAAGGGAAAGGTAGATGTTGAAGATGAAGTTCTTTCACTTCTAAAGTTTGCTAACGGTGCCATCGGTTCAGTTGAAGCAACCCGCAATGCCTGGGGTAGAAATAACTTCATCACTCTAGAGATTCACGGCTCAGAAGGTTCTATTGCTTTCAACTACGAGAACCGTGACGAACTACAAGTTTGCTTCAAGTCAGATGGTAACGACCGTCGTGGTTTCCGTACCGTATACACCGGTCCTAACCACCCGAACGGTGAGAGCCTCTGGCCAATCCCTGCTCTTGGTATTGGCTATGGCGAGACCAAAATCATTGAAGCTCACGATCTATTCAAAGCCATTGCAGGAGAAGAACCAGTTCGTCCTGACTTCGGTGATGGCTACCAGGTTGCACTTATTGATGACGCGATTGCTCGTTCAGCTGAGACCGGTCAGTGGACCAAGGTTCCTCAGCTAAACCGCGAGACCGGTCAGGTTGCATAACTAATGAAAAACACCAGCACATCAGCTATCGAGATGCGGGGTATCGAAAAATCTTTCGGTACTAACCCAGTGCTCAAGAACGTCGACTTCAGCGTAACCGTTGGTGAAGTCCACGCTCTAGCTGGTGAAAATGGTGCAGGTAAGTCCACCCTGATGAAGATCCTTCAGGGTGTTTACCAAAAGGATGCTGGTGAGATCCTGGTCTCAGGTGTTCCAGTTGAGATTACTGACACCTTTGCAGCTAGAAAAGCCGGTATTGGCATGGTCTTCCAAGAGTTCTCACTGATCCCAACTCTCACAGTTGCTCAGAACATCTTCCTAACCAATGAACCAACCAGGTTGGGCTTGATTGATGACGCTAAGGCTAAGGCCCTAGCAGCAGAAATCTTCAAAGAGATGGAAGTTGAAGTTGACCCTTCTAGAACTGTTGAGTCAATGCCAACTGCTCTCTGGCAGCTAACTGAGATTGCTAAAGCACTAGCTCAGAATGCCAAGGTTCTAATCATGGATGAGCCAACAGCATCTTTGGCGAAGCATGAAGCTGAAGGTTTGTTTGCTCTGATTGAACGACTAAAGGCTAAAGGCATAGCAATTGTGTATATCTCTCACCGTATGGATGAGATCTATCGCATTGCTGATCGCATCACAGTGCTTCGCGATGGTTCAAGAGTTCTAACCGAATCTTTGAAGAAGGTAACTCCTGAGCAAATCGTAGAAGCAATTGTTGGTCGTAAGGCAGCAGCTCATCTAGTTCACAAGAACCGTTCAGCAAAGATCTCTAAAGAAGTAGTGCTTGAAGTTAAGAACCTATCTTCTGGCCCTAAGGTTCAGGACGTATCTCTACAAGTGCGCAGAGGAGAAATTCTTGGCCTGGCCGGTCTTATGGGATCAGGTCGAACCGAGTTAGTAAACACACTGTTTGGAATTCTCAAGCCAACTGCAGGAACTATTTCTATCAACGGAAAAGAATTACAAATTACTTCTCCTAAGAAAGCAATTCAAAACCGTATCGCACTGATTCCAGAAGACAGAAGAGCTCAAGGACTAGTGCTAGATCACCCAGTAACAGAGAACCTAACGCTTCCACTTCTAGATGGACTAAAGAGCAACGGACTACTTTCAAAGAAGCAGATTCTGACTAAGAGCAAAGAGATCATCGACCAGTTTGATATCAAACTTGCTTACCCAGGTATTCGCGTTGGAGCGCTCTCTGGAGGTAACCAGCAGAAGGTGGTTATCGGTAAGTGGTTGGGAACCGATCCAGAGATTCTTTTGATGGATGAACCAACCGCAGGTGTTGACATCGGAACTAAGAGCGAAATTCTTGACTTGGTAAGAAAAATTGCTGACAGCGGTAAGTCAGTGATTCTTATCTCCTCAGAACTTCCAGAGCTGCTATCAGTATCTGACCGCATCTTGGTTCTCAAAGATGGACGAGTAGCAAAGAGCTTAAACCGCGAGGAAATCCCTAGCGAAGAATTTTTACAACTAGCAATTCAAGGAGCAGCATGAGTACCAAGACATCAATTAGTTCAGTAGGAAACCTACTGAAGAGATTCGAATGGCAGCAGAACATCATCTACATAGGTTTCATCGCTGTCTTCATCCTCTTTTCAATTTTGCTTTCGGACTCCGGGTTTAGTAACCCGAATAACCTGCTAAACATCTTTAGACAAACAGCAACCATTTCGATCATGGCCGTTGCAATGACCTATGTCATCGCTGCTGCTGAAATTGATTTGAGCATTGGGTCGGTAGCTGGACTTGCTGCGGTTGTCACTGCAATGACCATTAATGGCTATGGACTAATCCCTGGTATCTTGGCCGGTCTTGCAGTAGGCGCGCTCTCCGGTGCCATCAGCGGTGGCCTAGTTGCTTGGCTAAAGGTGCCTTCGTTCCTTGTCACCCTAGGAATGTTAGGCCTCGTAGTGGGTGTTGCCCGATGGATTACAGCTTCTGCTCCAGTGCCAATCGCGGATCAGACCTACATCACCATCTTCGGTGGTGGTGATCTAGGACCTATTCCCGGCCTCCTCGTCTGGGTTGTGGTAGCTGTAACCATCGGGGCAATTGTTATGAACAAAACCAAGTTCGGTCGTCACGTTAGAGCAACAGGTGGAAACCTAGTTGCCGCTGGATACACAGGTGTGAAGACAGCGAAGGTCAAGTTCATGGTCTTGCTACTTTCAGGTGTAACAGCATCTTTTGCTGGAATGCTTTACGCAGGTCGTCTACAGTCTGGAAGATTCCAGTGGGGAACTGGAGATGAGCTCTCAGTTATTGCTGCGGTAATCCTCGGTGGCACATCTCTATTCGGTGGACGTGGACAGGTTGTTGGTTCACTATTCGGAGCTCTGTTTATCGGTCTTATCAA
>RFNI01000119.1 GCA_009927245.1 Actinomycetota bacterium
ACTGCAGCAGCAGCGTCAATAATTCCAACCCCACACAGGCCAGTAGTGAGCTTGGTTCCATTGTTCAGTGTGGTGTCGATTAGTTGATCTGTGCAATCAGACTTTTTAGCAAATGGCTTAGCTGTCTTACTTAGAATCGACCAAACTTGATCATCGGTCAGGGTTGGGCGTAAAGAATACATGAGTGCGACTACTCCTGCAGCTATAGGTGAAGCCATGCTCGTGCCTTGTTGCTTTCCATACGTTGGATTTCCGGGAGACCGCACTCCGTCATTGAGAGTTGACCAAATCTGACCGCCGGCAGGCTCTCCTATTCCCGCTCTGTCATCGCCACCTGGAGCTGAGATGTCTACTCCAATGAACACATCGTAAGTTCTGTTGTAGTCGGAATAGTTACTGTAGTAAGACCTATCACCTTTAATGCCAGTAGCACCGATGGTGATATTGCCAGAGCAGTTGCCTGGAAAAGATGCTGTCGCAATCTGATCGTCGTTACCAGCAGCGGTGACAAGTGTCACATCACGACGCTTGGCTTCATCTATTGCCAATTGAACTGGAGAGTTTGAATAGCAAGTTGAGAAATCAGTTGAACCAATAGAAAGGTTGATAACTTTCGCTGGAGTTGCATTCGTAGTTACACCTGAAATCCTGACGCCGATTGCCCAGTTGATACCAGCTGCGATGTCCGCTTCCGTTCCACCATTAGGACCAAGAACACGTACAGGCTGAATCTTTACCCTCGGTGCGATTCCAGTTATTCCAATCGAATTGGACTCAGCCGCGATGATTCCGGCCACGTGGGTGCCATGCCAAGAACTGTTTTCAACGCCGGTCAAATAATCCCTGGGTCGCTCGGATCTGCATCTCGACCGTTACCATCGCGGGACTGGCTAGAACTACTAATGAAGTCGTAACCAGCAACAATGTTGTCATCCAAATCAGGATGCTCGGTGATACCTGAGTCAACAACTGCAACCACTATTGAGGGAGACCCCTTAGTTATCTTCCAGGCATCAGTTGCGTTAACGCCGTATGCGGAATCCAAATACCATTGCAGGCTCATCATTGGGTCTAGGGACTCTTGAACGATTGCAGACTGGGTTGAGCCTCGTGAATTAGTTGCTGTTATCTGAACAATATATTCCTTAGTGGCAACTAATCCACTAAGCACACAGCTATTCGAATTTGTTGAGCAAGAACTAGATGTTGAATCTGTCGCCGTTGCCGTAGCTACGTAAGAAACATTCAGTCCTCCTCTGCTCACTTTGTCCTGAGCTGCCCAAGCAACGACAGGAGAAGCTGAGGTTATAGTGCCAGCGGATTGCAGTACGGGTGGTTGCGGTGTCGCTGTTGGGAGAACTCTGGCGGCATTTGATTGATTGCTTACCGCCATAAATTTCAAGTTTGTAGAGCGCGTAATTGCAGCGACTTTGAAGTTGGCGGTTGCGCCCGCTACTAGGTTGTTGCTGACTGAAAGCTCTCTGACAGTGCTGTAAGTATTTGAAACAAGGACTTTGTATTCGTTTGCGACAGCATCGAACTTCCAGATTCGATATCCCCACAGCTTTCCGCCATTCAAGTTCTTGGGTGAGTTCCAGCTCAGAACCACTCTGGCTTGAGTTGGATCACTCTCCTGCCAAGCGTCTACTGCTTTCAGTCCGGTCGGCGCTGAACTTGCTTTGAGCGAACCAGTTTTTGGCGTTGTTGCATTGAAGTTTGCATCGCTCAACACGTGATTGAGATAAATGGTTTCGATTCTAGAGTCACCGGCAATTGAGGTAGCGATCTTTAGAGCCGAGGATTCTGAAACAGCTTTCTTGAAGTTTGCCGAATACATGCCAAGTCCAAGATCTTCACCTTGATTCAAATCTGATGACAAGGCAACCTGGTTACCGAAAATGTTTGTGGCAAAAACCCCGTCTTTGTATTTCAGAACTAGCCCAACAACTGGTTTTCTCTTTGCTGCTGGGTCGCTGAGGATCTCTGCTCTGTGGAAGATACGAAACTGAAAGCGAATCCGGACGCAATCAGCGTAAGGCTAAGCGCCGAAGCGGTTATCCAAAGAAGTCGTTTCATGGCCCCTAACCTAGTGGCTGAGTCTGACAAATATCTGAACTTTTTCACAGACTCTTCTGTAATAGGACAGTTCCTAGCCAACGGTTGAATTTGAAACCAACTTTTGCAAGGTGGCCTTGACGCTTGAACCCAAAAGCCTCGTGGAGAGCGATTGATGGGTC
>RFNI01000183.1 GCA_009927245.1 Actinomycetota bacterium
CGGCTTGTTGAAAAACTAACTCCGCTGTATTTGTTTGCGGCTCAGTCAGAACAAAAGAAGTTCATCAACCTGGACATGGAAGAGTATCGAGACTTAGGTCTCACCATGTTGGTATTCAAGAAGCTCTTATCCAAACCTGAATTACAAAAACTAGAAGCTGGAATTGTTTTACAGGCTTATCTACCTGATTCATATGCAGCGCTTCAAGAGCTAACTGAGTTTGCTCAACTCAGAACAGCAAATGGTGGAGTAGGTATAAAAGTAAGAATTGTTAAAGGTGCAAACCTTGCAATGGAACAGGTTGATGCTGATTGGCACGGTTGGCAACTTGCAACTTACCCAACTAAAGCTGAAACAGATGCAAACTACAAACGTCTCATCGACTACGCGCTAAATCAAGGTCGCATCTCTTCACTTCGAATCGGAGTTGCAGGCCACAACCTATTTGATTTAGCTTTCGCACATGAACTTGCAAAGCACAGAAACATAAACTCAAACATTGAATTTGAAATGCTTCAGGGAATGGCACAACATCTTTCAGCTCAAGTAAAGAAAGATGTTGGCGGTCTACTGCTATACACACCAGTTGTTCGACCTAGCGAATTCCAGGTTGCAGTTGCATACCTAACTAGAAGACTTGAAGAAAACGGAAGTCCAGATAACTTCATGTCTGGTGTCTTCGACATCGATAACGACAGAAATGTTTTTGACAGAGAACGCTTGAGATTCGAACTTTCTCTTCGTTTGATGAATGACATCGCATCCAAACCAAACCGCAAACAAAACAGACTTGATGAAAAACATTCCATTCAAGAGACTTTCACAAACGCACCAGATACCGATCCGTCATTACCAAATAACAGAGACTGGATCAGACAAGCTGTCGCTGGCGCTACGGCTCTAGTTGGAAAACTAAAGACACACGAAGCATATGTAATCGAAGAGAACCTCGACACTAAAGGTGTCGATAAGTTAGTCAAGACTGCCATCAATGCATCAACCGATTGGGCATCTGATCGTGAGCTAAGAAAACAACTACTACTTACCTCAGCAACTGAACTTGCTAAGCGCAGAGGTGTACTACTACAACTCATGATGGCCGAAGCCGGCAAGACAGTTGCAGAAGCAGATGCTGAACTCAGTGAGGCAATTGACTTCGCAAATTACTACGCACACTCAATTTCAGAGATCACTAGAACAGAAGAGCTAGATGCTGTGGTCTTTGAACCACACAGGGTGGTTGTGGTAACTCCTCCTTGGAACTTCCCCGTTGCTATCGCAGCAGGTGGGGTATTAGCTGCTCTAGCAGCAGGATCATCTGTAATCATCAAGCCTGCACCGCAGGTAGCCAACTGTGTTCTAGCCATGGTTCAAGCGCTCTGGCAAGCCGGTGTCCCTAAGGATGTCCTCCAGATTGCCTTTGTTCCAGACAACGAAGTTGGGCTCTCACTCATTGGGCATCAGGATGTTGACGCAGTCATCCTTACTGGCTCATACGAGACAGCGAAGTTGTTCAAGAGCGTAAAGCCAGATCTTCAATTAGCTGCTGAGACCAGCGGTAAGAATGCTTTGGTCATTACACCTAATGCTGATCTAGACATTGCTGCAGGTGATTTAGCGAAGAGTGCATTTGGTCACGCTGGACAGAAATGTTCAGCAGCAAGCCTTGGCATTCTTGTTGGCTCTGTATACAAGAACAAACAGTTCTTAGCTCAACTAGTTGATGCAGTTGAATCAATGAAGGTTGGATACGGGATACAACCTGAGGCTAGTGTCGGTCCACTGATCGAAGAACCAAGTGAGAAATTACTCAGAGCACTAACCACTCTGGATGATGGTGAATCCTGGTTACTAGAACCTAAGCAACTTGATGAAACTGGAAGACTATGGCGTCCAGGCATTAAGTATGGAGTGAAGGCTGGAAGCTTCTTCCAGACAACCGAATGCTTTGGTCCTGTTCTAGGGCTAGTTAGAGCAAAGAGTTTGAAGCATGCGATTGAAATACAAAACAGCACTGCTTATGGACTTACTGCTGGCATCCATTCACTCAATACAGCTGAAATCAAAACTTGGTGTGAATCTGTCGATGCAGGAAACCTCTACGTCAATAGAGGAATTACTGGAGCAATTGTTCAACGACAACCATTCGGTGGTTTCAAGAGATCAAGTGTTGGTTTTGGTTTGAAAGCTGGCGGACCAAACTACATTTTGCAATTTGGAACTTTCAAAGACAACCAAATGAAATTTGCTGGCATCAACCAATACCAAATCTCAGGTGTGAAAAAGAACATCGCTAAGTATGTTCAATCAGTTGAACTACTGATGGAAAGCAACAGAGAGCACTTGCTGCTAGAGATGGCTGCAGCAAGTGATGAGTATTGGACTAACGAACTCTTTAAATCACAACCAACTGCAGGCGAACTTACCTACGAAGGTAATTACCACCGCTACCTAATCAACCCTTGCACTGTTCGTGTTAGCGCAGATGCAACTAAAGCAAAACTTGCCAGAGTTGTTCAAGCGCTGCTGCTTGCAAACCACAGCGAGCACAGTATTTCAATTTCTCCTGAATTCTTAGAAAGAACATCACTTACCAAAGAGCAACTCATTGTCCTTACCGGTGGTTTGAAATATGTAGTTGAGGAAAACTTAGAAACAGTGCCGAGTCGTCTAATCCTGGTCGGGTCAAAAGAAGATCACGTTCTTGAACTTGAGAGCAACCCTGATTTGTTTGTTTATGACCTTGAGCATTCAAAGTCGGCAAGAGTGCTGTCTTTGGTGTTCTATCGTGAGCAGTCCATCTCAATTACGCAACATCGTTTTGGCGCACTCCAAAGCGAACTTCAAAACATTCTCTAAGCCAGTAAGGTAAAGCCATGACAACACCAGTTACCAGAACATATAAAGACCACCTAGGTGTCGAGATCACCTTCTACGTTTGGGCTATTGAGAAGCCTAAGGCCATCATTCAGATAGCTCACGGTCTAGGAGAGCACGCTAGAAGATATGACCACCTTGCTGGTTCCCTAAACAGAGACGGATACACCGTCTATGCCGATGACCACAGAGGTCACGGAGTTACCGGTGTCAACCAGATGGCTAATGGTCAGACCAAGAAGATGGGAAACCTTGGAACTGGTGGCATCAAAGGCAGCTTTCGAGCAGGTTCATGACCTAACCAAGCTAATCAAGTCAGAGAACCCAGGTAAGAAGTTGGTGCTCTTCGGACATTCTTACGGTTCATTTATCTCTCAGAAGCTCATCAACCGGTATTCAACTGAATACGATGCAGCAATCCTTTCTGGTTCATCTCTACTAGTGCCAGGTGTTCTTGGTGCAGGAGGATTCAACAAGAAGTGGGATAAGGAACCTAACGCAACTGGTTACGAATGGTTGAGTAGGATAAGAAGGTTGGCGAAGCATTTGCTGCTGACCCACTAACTTTCCTTGCTGATGCAGCCAAGGTAATGGGTGTCCCTAATGCAATCCAGTTGTTCTTCACACCAAACCGGAAGATTAGAAAAGACCTGCCACTGCTCATCCAAGCTGGTAGTGATGACCCGATCGGTGCTGAGCGTGGAAACCAGATGCTTGCTAACACCTACCGAAACAAGTCAGGTCTAGAGAACGTCACAGCGATTATTTACCACGACGGTAGACATGAGATGTATAACGAGATCAATAAAGAAGAAGTCATTCACGACTTACTCACTTTTATTAGAGAGAACGTCGCTTAGTTCAAAGGTCTTGAAAGCAATCTCTCTGTTTCAGGGTAACGTTTCATGTATGTAACGACATAAGGACAGACTGGCCAAACTTTACCCAGGTTGTTCTCTTCAATGTCTTTGAAAGCTTCACGCATCAAGATGGCTGCATAGTTCTTACCTTGGTGAGCAGGATCAACCTCTGTGTGAGTGAACTGCAGTTCGCCATCAACATCTACGTAGTCAGCATGACCAATCTTCTCTTCTCCTAGAAACAACTCGTATCTAGATAATGCTGAATTGTGTAATACATGCGGGTCCATACTGTTAATCTCTTTCTGTGCAGAACATTTCTAAGTATCGGGTCATCGAAGGCGACAACCTATCTGTTTTGCAGTCTATTGCTGATAACAGTATTCAGCTGATTTATGTTGATCCACCTTTTAACACCGGTCGAGTTCAGAGCCGAGGTAAGTCAACAACCACTAGGAGTGAGACCGGCAGTCGTATGGGCTTCAAAGGTCAGCGCTACGACATCGTCAAGGAAACCATCCTCAGCTACGACGACGAGTTCGCAGACTACTGGGCATTCCTTGAGCCAAGACTAGAAGAAGCTTGGCGAATACTAAATGAAACAGGAACGCTGTACGTTCACCTTGATTACAGAGAAGCCCATTACGCCAAGGTATTACTAGATGCACTATTCGGAAGAGAGTGCTTCATCAACGAGATCATCTGGGCATACGACTATGGAGCTAAAGCTCAGTCAAGATGGCCAGCAAAGCACGACACCATTTTGGTTTATGTGAAAGATCCAGAGAAGTATTACTTCAACAACGAATCAGTCGATCGGGAACCATACATGGCACCAGGCCTTGTTACTAGAGAGAAGGCAGAACGAGGGAAGCTACCAACAGATGTTTGGTGGCACACCATCGTCTCCCCAACTGGTAGAGAGAAGACTGGTTACCCAACCCAGAAGCCTCTGGGAATTCTTAGAAGAGTCATTCAAGCAAGTAGTAAAGAAGGAGACACCGTTCTCGACTTCTTTGCAGGCTCTGGAACAACAGGTGCAGCAGCTGCTGAACTAAACAGAAACTTTATTCTGGTGGATAGAAACCCTGAGGCTATAGCGGTAATGAAGGAACGGTTTGCTTCATACGACGTGGCTTTCGAAACTCACGCTTAGGTTCAGATCCAACCGCAAACACAATCACTGTTGTAATAACAATCAGGATGAAAGCACCAGCTAACGCCATTCCATAGTTATCTCCACCCGGTCTTGAGATAAGCGAGAACATCAACATCGGAATAGTTGACTGATCACCAAAGGCAAGCAAACTCGCAGCTCCAAACTCACCAAGGGAAACTAGAGCACTAAATGCAATTGCAGTTTTTAGAACTGGTCTAACTGCTGTGAGGTCTATCCTCCAGAAGATAGACCAGGGACTAGCTCCATCAGTCATTGCCTGTTCACGACTGTAGTGATCGACTGCAACCAGTGAAGGGTAGAGAACTCTAATCACCATAGGAATTGCTAACACTGATTGAGCTAGTGGAACAAGAATCCAATTGCTTCTAAGCCAAGCAAGCTCTCCTGTGAGTGTTAGTAGATAACCGAAACCAACAACAACTGCGGAGACACCGATTGGCAATAGGAATATGCCATCTAGTAACACTCCAGTTGAATCAGTCTTCTTGACACCTCTCGCATGTCTTCTCGTGTGTTCAGCGAGTAAGTAACTCACGAGCCCTCCCACTAGAACTGCGATAACGCTGGCAATAACCAAGTTGCGAAGGCTGTTCAAACCTGCATCTAAGAAAGTTATGTTCAGCAGATCTCGAGAACCCTTGGTCTGTAGGAGTGCGAAGTTAGAAAAACTAAAGTGCCCGGCACTATCAATAAAAGCTTTAGCCATCACCAGTACTAGTGGAACAATCACAAAGAAGCCCATGGATAGAACAACAAAGAAAAGCACAGGTCTATCCCGACCATCAATGTGTCGAACCTTGTAACTTAGAGAAGGTTCGAAGCTAAGCGGATTACTTCCACCCCAACGGCTAGCTGTGAAAGCCAGCATTGAGAAAACTATTTGTAATAGGGCCAGCAGTGTTCCTTGCTGAAGATCAAGTCGCTGCAATACAGCAGTTGAGATGGCAGTCTCTAAGGTATTTACCTGACCACCACCGAGGCTAAGAACTATTCCGTAGGAGGAAGCACAATACAAAACAATTAAAGCGCTTGAAGCTCTAATTGAAACAAGTAGTTGGGGAAGGGCAATCTTGAAGAAGATTCGAAGTCTCCCCGCTCCAGCAACCTCAGCTGCTTCTTCAGATAAGACATCTAGCAATTGCCACTGAGAGCCAACAGTTCTGACCACAACCGCATAGTTGGAGAAGATGTTAGCCAGGATGATTGCAACTATCGGGTTTAGCCCTCCAAACAGTGTTCCGAACTGAGTGATAGCAATAGCAACTACCAGTGAGGGGAGCATGAAAGGAACAGAAATTAGGGCTCTAATGGTGGAAGCAAACCTAAAGCTCTTACGGTAGAGAAGGTATGCACCTGGAATACCGAGAACAACACAGAACAAAGTTGAGAGCACAGCCTGCCAAACAGTGAACCAGAGCACTGGCCAAACTGCTTGAACATTAGAGCCAAACCCTGAGGCTAAACCATCGGTGAATACCCGAACCACTGGCCAATAGAACAGTATTGCCATGAAAGATATGGGTATCGCCCATAACGCAACTCTTCTAAGGAGCAACGTCAAATACCCAGTTGAAATCTGCTAACCACTTCTCACGATTAGCATCAACATCTAGATCTCCACCAATGGTGCTTATTGCAGCAGGCGCTCTCTTACTCCAAGAGTCAGGTAACTTAATACCTTCAACTACCGGATACACATACATTGCTCCAGGCAAAGACTCTTGGAAATACATTCCTCGCATGAACTCAATCAGATCTCTGGCTGCTTGAGGATTAGCTGCGTTCTTTAGAACACCTGCATACTCGGTTTGGCGGTAGCAATCAGTTAGCAGTGCTTGAGTCTTGGCATTACCCTGTTCATCAACTTCATCTGCTGGTGATGAAGAGTATGAAAGAACAATTGGGTATTTACCTTTACCTGACGAACCACTGAAGTCTGTGTAGTAAGCATCTTCCCAACTTGCAGCAACCTTCACATCGTTATCACGAAGTTCTAACCACCAGTTAACTGTTGGTGGGATAACACCAGCGGTCATTGGAGGAAACCCAGCGTAAGTTGAAACTAGAAAAGCTAATCCGGTTGAAGAAGTGTTTGGGTTTTCAATCACAGTCAAACCCTTGTATTCCTTCTTAGTTAGATCTCTCCAGCGAGCAGGAATAGCGAGGTTATTTGTTTTGAAGTATTCAAGATCAATGTTGAAACAAACATCAGCAAAGTCAATTGGGGTAAGTTCTCCGTCAATGATGTTGTTCTTAGTAGCAACAGGAGCAAATGTGTTGTCGATACCAAAGACAACATCTGCCAATGGTTCATCTTTGGTCAGTACAAGTTTGTTTGTCATAGCACCGGCATCACCTGCTCTAACAATCTTTAGATCGTATTTGAAGGTTTCTTCAAATGACCAAATGAGATCATCGCTCATCACAAATGAATCATGAGCGATGAGTGTTACAGACTTAGGTGTTGTCTCTGACGAACAACTGCTAACAGTGACAACAGTTAGCAGGGCTATTAGGGATGCAAAAATGCGTTTCATGTTTTCCTTCCTACGCTGGCATTACCCAGTTCAGGTTTGACGGTTTAGAGCTTTAGCTCCCTCTCAGTCCGGTTCACCGAACTCCCGTGTAGTTAAAGATTACGCCCTCAACAAGTTATATAACTCGTTGAGGGCGTAAGCAGATTTAATTAGTGACCAGCGGCTGCAGCTTCAGCCTTCTCTTGAACACCAGACTTAGTTCTAAGTGCTAGCTCCTTGATAAACAGGGAGATTACAAAGCCAAGAACGATTACTAGAGTTGCTGAAACAAATACGTTTCCAGCTGACTCAGCAAATCCTTGCTTTACAGGTCCACCTAGTTCTGGGCTTGCGGTCTTTAGGAATGAGGAGTCAGTTAGCAATCTGCCACCTAGTTCCTGAGGAGACTGCGGGAAGCCCTGGTTACCAGGTAGTGAGGATAGACCTGGGTTAGCAGCCTGTGCTTGGGCAATCTTTGCCCAGATTGCAGGAACACGATCAGTCATGTTGTTGAACAAGATCGATAGGAATACTGCAACACCTAGGGTTCCACCCATCTGTCTAAAGAAGGTAGCGGATGAGGTTGCAACACCGATGTCCTTAGCTTCAACAGCGTTTTGTGAAGCAATAGTTAGTGTCTGCATCATCTGTCCTAGACCTAGACCCATCACAACCATTCCGATGGTCACCTGCCAAACAGCCCAGTCTGCACTGAGGTTAGCTAGGTAGACATATGAGATTGCCATAAGCGCTGTTCCAACAACCATGAAGATCTTGTATTTACCGGTTGCTGAGGTGATACGTCCGCTGACGATTGAAGAGGTCATTAGACCCATAACCATAGGAATCATTAGGTAACCAGATTCGGTAGGTGTTGCACCATAAACAATCTGTAGCACTAATGGAAGTGAAATCATTCCACCGAACATTCCAATACCAACAACGACTCCTAGAAGAGTTGTCAGTGAGAAAGTTCTTGACTTGAAAAGTGAAAGTGGAAGTAGTGCATCATCTCCCATTCTTCTTTCAATCAAGATGAAGGAGATGATTCCAACAACACCAGTTGCATATGAAGCTAGAGAGTTGAATGAAGTCCAACCCCACTCTCTACCCTGTTCAGCAACAATCAGAATCGGAACAACACCGATGATGATTGTGACCACACCCCACCAGTCAATAACTTTTGACTTAGCTTCGTGATGAGGGATGTGCAGGAATGAAAGAACTAGGAATAGTGCAATCAAACCGATAGGTAGGTTCATCAGGAAGATCCAACGCCAACCAGTAATTCCAAAGATGTTATCGACACCTGCGAATAGTCCACCAATTAGTGGGCCAAGAACAGAAGATGTTCCAAAGACAGCAAGGAACATTCCTTGATACTTTGCTCGCTCTCTTGGTGGAACAATGTCAGCAAGAATCGTTAGAGCAAGTGCAAACAAACCACCAGCACCAATACCCTGGATAGCTCTGAAGGCAGCCAACTCATACATTGAGTTAGCAAAACCAGAAATAACAGAACCAACAATGAAGATTGAGATTGCTGTGATGAACAAATATCTTCTACCGAAGATATCTCCCAGCTTTCCGTAAATAGGTGTCGCAATAGTTGAAGTGATTAGGTAAGCAGTTGTTACCCAAGCTTGAGCTGATAGACCATTTAGATCATCAGCAATAGTTCTCATTGCAGTTCCAACTACGCTCTGATCCAAAGCAGACAGGAACATACCTGCCATTAGACCAAACAGAACAAACATGATTTGTCTGTGAGTCATTACTCCGGTTTTAGCTGATTCAGCTGCTGCCGCTTTACGGTCTGCACGCGCCAATGCGTTCTCTTTTCTAGTAGTGAAAGTTAGACTTTAGAAATGTCTAGTGGAACTAAGAAACGGTTGATATCGACAATTCTTCTGTTGTCTGTTTTGTTTCCCTCGGTAACTAATTTTACACCTGCCCAAGCGACAAGACTGATGGAGCAGTCAACAACTGATCCTGAGTCAACCTGGATCGTAGTGAACAAGCAAAACCCACTAAATCCCATCGATTACGTGCCAAAAGACCTTGTTGCACCCCAATTCCCAGTACTAAATGCCAACCCTTACGGCAGGAAACTGAGAAAAGAAGCCTCGAAAGCCGCATACAAACTAGCCATGGCTATGAAGGCAGCTGGTAAAGGGAGCCTAGTTATCCAGAGCGCATACCGTTCTTATGCCGAACAGAAAACCATTCATGCCCGTCAGGTAGAGAAATATGGCCTAACAACTGGTGAAGCACTAGCTGCTAGACCCGGTTACTCAGAACATCAGACCGGATGGGCCATGGATGTTTCAGCTAGGGGGCAGGGCTGCCAGATCAGGGTTTGCTTTGGTCAAACCAAGGCAGGTCGCTGGTTAGCAGGCAATGCATGGAGATTTGGCTTCATCATCAGGTATCCAAGTGAAGCAATGGAAGTAACGGGCTATCAGTATGAGCCTTGGCACTTGAGATATGTTGGTCAGGGTCTAGCGATAGTCATGCATGAGGACAAGGTCAGAGTTCTAGAGAAGTTCTTCGGGTACCCATCAGCGCCTAACTACTGATAACTCAACTAACCTTTAACCATGCCTAACTCAGTGAACAGAAAACCTACCTACGCCTTCTTAGGTCCAGTGGGTACCTTTACTGAGCTTGCCCTTGCCCAGGTCAAAGAAGCTAAGAATGCCAAGAGCATCCCTGTTTCAACTGTTACCGAAGCCATTGAGGCTGTTCTAAGCGGTAAAGCTACTCGAGCCATTGTTCCAGTTGAGAACTCAATCGAAGGTGGAGTTTCAGCAACCCTAGATGCTCTAGCTAATACAACCAACATCAGAATCTTCGGTGAGTATTTAGTTCCAGTAACTTTCAACCTCGTGGCCAAGCCAGGGACAAAGCTAGCTGATGTGAAAGTCATCTCGACTCACCCAACTGCTTATGCACAGTGCCGAGGATATCTAGCCGAGCACCTACCTAAGCACACTCACATTCCATCAACCTCAACTGCAGCAGCTGCAGTTAGTTTGCTAGAAACAAATTCTGTTGCTGATGCTGCCATTGCAGCTAAGAGCATCACTGATCACTACAAGCTCACAGTGCTCGCTAAGAACATCGGTGATAACAAGAACGCGCAAACTAGATTCATTGAAATTGGTTTACCTGCTAAACCAACAACAAGAACCGGTAAAGATAAGACATCAGTGATTGTTGAACTTCCAACCGATCGTCCAGGTGCGCTTCTAGAAATGTTGGAACAGTTCGCAGCTCGTGGAGTTAACCTTTCTCGAATTGAATCGAGACCAGTTGGCGATCAGCTCGGTAGATATAGATTCAACATCGATGCACAAGGACATATTGACGACGAAGCTGTTGCAGAAGCACTTAAGGGTTTGCACCGTTTCAGCCCTAACGTAATCTTTTTAGGTTCATATCCTCGTGCTGATAAGCAGAAGAGTGAGCACCTAGGTAATAACTCAAACAAAGAATTCGCAACAGCCGACACATGGCTAAACAAGTTGCGCTCTGGACGCTAAAGGAAATTAGAACAAGATGATTGACGCCAACCTGCTCAGAGACAACCCTGACGCCATCAAAGCATCTCAGCGTGCTCGTGGTGGAAGTGAAGCTCTAGTCGATGATGCTGTTGCCGCAGACATCTCTTGGCGTAAAGCACTCTCTGATTTTGAAAACCTAAGAGCAGAACAAAACGCTAAAGCAAAACTTGTTGCAGGTGCTGATAAAGATTCAAGAGCAGCACTAATCGAAGAAGGTAAAGCGCTAGCTGTTCAGGTTAAGGCTGCTGAGCAAAGCGCAGCCGATGCTCAAGCAAAACTAGATGAGATTATTTGGCAGATTGAGAACGTAGTTATCGATGGCGTTCCTGCAGGTGGCGAGGACGACTACGTAGTTATTCGTGAAGAAGGAACCAAACCTAGTTTCAACTTTGAACTAAGAGACCACGTGGCTCTCGGTGAACACCTAGATATCATTGACATTGAAAGAGGCGCAAAGATCTCAGGATCTAGGTTCTATTTCCTAAAGGGTTGGGGAGCGAGACTAGAGCTAGCCCTGATGAATATGGCTCTAGATCAAGCCGCTCAGGCCGGTTTCACTGCTCTTATTACCCCTACCCTGGTTCGTCCATCGGTTATGGCCGGTACTGGTTTCCTAGGTTCGCACGCCGACGAGATCTACTACCTGCCTGCAGATGACTTATACCTAACTGGAACAAGTGAAGTTGCTCTTGCTGGATATCACAGTGACGAGATCATTGACCTAAGTGAAGGGCCACTGCGTTATGCAGGTTGGTCAACCTGTTACAGGCGTGAAGCAGGTAGTGGTGGAAAAGATACTCGAGGAATTCTTCGTGTTCACCAGTTCAACAAACTTGAGATGTTCTCATACATCAAACCTGAAGACTCAGAATCAGAACATGCAAAACTACTTGCTTGGCAAGAAGAGATGTTGAAGAAGTGCGAACTTCCTTATCGTGTTATCGACACAGCAGCCGGTGATCTTGGTTCATCAGCAGCGAGAAAGTTTGATGCTGAAGCTTGGGTTCCTTCACAAGAAACGTATCGTGAACTAACTTCAACTTCTAACTGCACAACATATCAAGCTAGAAGACTAAACGTTCGATACAGAAAAGAAGACGGAAAGACTGCAACAGCTGCAACTCTTAACGGAACTCTTGCAACTACCCGTTGGTTAGTTGCGATTCTAGAAAACCACCAGCAAAAAGATGGTTCAGTTCGTATTCCACTAGCACTTCGCCCATACCTCGGTGGAGCTGAATTCATCACAGCTAAGAAGAACTAACTTGAGCATCGAGAATCCCTGGCTGATTGCCATCGACATCGATGGCACACTTGTGCACGACGATGGTTTCCTATCTCCTGTTGTAATTAGAGAAGTTCAAAGAGTTAGAGAACTAGGTCACCACGTAATTGTTGCAACCGGTCGCGCAGCAGCAAATGCAATTCCAGTTGTTAAAGATGTTGGTATTGAATACGGTCACGTAGTTTGTTCCAACGGTGCGGTAACCGTTGAAGTTGATTCATCAGCTCGTGAAGGATATGTTGTTCGCGAAGTAATTGGTTTTGACCCACAACCAGTTCTCTCTCAACTAATTGAAAAACTTCCTGAAGCACACTTTGCTGTTGAAGATATTGATGGCACGTATCGTTTTCACAAACCATTCCCTGCATATGCTTTGGGAAGTAAAAATGTTGAGACTCCGCTAGATCAACTAATGCACGGTGAAGTTAGCCGTGTTGTTGTTCTTTCTCCAGAACAAGATGTGAATGACTTCTTAGCTGTTGTTGAGGAAGTTGGATTGCACTCAGTTTCTTACGCGATTGGATACACAGCCTGGTTGGACATCTCACCTCAGGGAGTTTCTAAAGCAAGTGCTCTAGAGCAGAGAAGAAAAGCTCTAAATGTTCCAATGGATCAAGTCATTTGCATTGGCGATGGACGCAACGATATCAGCATGTTTGAGTGGGCTAATTCAGGTGGCGGATACTCCTTTGCCATGGGCCAGGGGCCAGATGAAGTCAAGGCTGCAGCCACAATGGTCACCTCAAGCGTGGAAGAAGATGGCGTAGCCAAGGTACTTTCAGGGCTTGAAGGCATTATTTATAGCCATAACTAGACTCTCAGGCTAAATGCAGGCAAAGACTGTATTTTTAGTAAGCACGAGAATTAGTTAGACTATTCAACGGAGGTCTGTCCGAGCGGCCGAAGGAGTTAGTCTTGAAAACTAATGAACTGAAAGGTTCCGTGGGTTCGAATCCCACGGCCTCCGCCAGTTTTCTAATTTAGGGCTCGTGCCAACTCGAAAAGGGGCAACGACTTGTCAGAGCAAAAGAAGTCAAAAAGAGCAGAGCGCGCAATAGCGCGCCACGGCGATGTGCACGCCACCTCTAGAATCCGTACTTTATTCGGCATTCTAGGTAGAGCTCTAGTAGTTGTCCTAGTCTCAACTCTTACTGTTACCGGTGTCTCTGCTTATCAGCTGTCTCAGGAGATGAGCCGTAACGCTCTTCACGTCACCTCGCTAACCGGCGAGAAGAGAGTAATCCCGCCACTTGATGGCCCACTAAATCTTTTGCTTGTCGGTAGCGATACTCGCCAGGGTGCAGGTAATTCTGCTTTCGGTGACATCTCATCAAA
>RFNI01000139.1 GCA_009927245.1 Actinomycetota bacterium
GGTAAGACTGGAACAGCAGAGAATGGTGTTGGTGAACCATACACACTTTGGTTTACCGGTTTTGCTCCAGCAAAGAATCCTCAGGTTGCTATTGCTGTTGTTGTTGAAAATGGTGGGGGTTATGGTCAAGGTGGACGAGGTAACAGCGTTGCTGCTCCTATCGCTAAGAAAGTCATGCAGGCGGTGCTAAACAAATGAAACCTGAAGAAGGAAAGCTCTACGGAGATAGATACCGACTAGTCAAGAGAATTGCTACCGGTGGTATGGGTGAAGTTTGGCAAGCCCAGGATGAAGTTATTCTTCGTCAGGTTGCTATCAAGATTTGAAACAGCAATACATGGGTGATCCTGATTTTGTTGAAAGATTCAGAACAGAAGCTAAGCATGCTGCAATGATCAACCATGATGGAATAGCAAATGTCTATGACTACGGTGAAGACGATGGTTCTGCATATCTAGTAATGGAATTAGTACCGGGTGAATCTCTCTCTTCAATTCTGGAAAGAGAAAAGACTCTTCCTGAGCAACAGGTGATTTCAATCATTGCTCAAACAGCTCTAGCTCTTGATGCTGCTCACAGAGAAGGTCTAGTACACAGAGATGTTAAACCTGGCAACCTCCTTATCTCACCTGATGGTCAGGTAAAGATCACTGACTTTGGTATAGCTCGTGTTGCTAACCAGGTATCTCTAACTCAAACCGGTCAGGTGATGGGAACTGTTCAATACCTAGCTCCTGAGCAAGCAACCGGTAAACCTGCCAGCGCAGCTGGCGACATATACTCTCTAGGCATCGTTGCCTACGAAGCGCTTGCTGGTAGAAGACCTTTCAAGGGTGAAACCCAGATGGCTATTGCCATGGCCCAAATCAATGAGACCCCACCACCACTACCTGAAACCATTGATCCAAAGCTTGTGAAGCTGGTTATGGACTGTATGGCTAAAAAGCCTGACCAGAGACCTAGCTCTGCCTTAGCGCTCGCGGCTAGAGCGGAAGCACTATTAGCTAACTCGCCAACTCACATTCCTATCAATGCGGTTATTCCACCAGCAACTAGAGAAGTTAGTGATGAGACCACCGTTATTGACACCGATACCAAGCCAACTGCTCCTGTCCCAGCAGTTTGGCCTTGGATTGCTCTGGTAGTAATTCTTCTGAGCACGATTGCGGTCATCACCTGGGCTGGAATCGTAGCCCCTAAGCCAACAATCACTCCTAGCCCATCACCATCTCAGACCAAGACTGAGACACCAACTCCGACACCTGAACCAACTGAACTGTTGAGAATGTTGTAATTCTGTTGAGCAACTATCAAGGCTTAGATGTCTCGCTGGTTGTTCCTCAACTAGCTGAGCTAGGTGTAATTGTTGATCCAATTGCTGGAACTACTGTTCCAGCTGATGACCCTCGTATCTCACAGGTTTATGACATCTCACCATTGGGAAGTATTGCTAAGGATTCAACAGTTCAGGTCTATTACTACCAACAAGAACCTGAACCAATTCCAGAGGTAATTAACTAACAGCAAAGCCTAAGTTTGAAACAAGTTAGCAAAGATAAACTTGGTAAGACTACAAACACTTGAACGGAGCAAACGATGAACGACTCAGCGCGTATCATCGCTGGCCGCTATGAATTAGGTCAACTAATTGGCCGCGGGGGCATGGCAGAGGTTTACTCAGGTGTTGACACTCGCCTAGGTAGAACTGTTGCAATCAAATTACTAAAAGCAGATCTTGCTGCTGA
>RFNI01000074.1 GCA_009927245.1 Actinomycetota bacterium
GTCAGGGGCAGGAGTCTCTTCTGTGTAAAGAGTTGGTTCTGGGTCAACAGCTTCACCATCGGTAGCTGTGTATGCAATAGCTTCGACAGGTTCGATTGCAACACACTCGGTCATGCTGTGTCCGTCTTTAGGTTCAAACCCTACAGCACAAGATAGAGCTTGTGATGCTCCAGCTGATAGACCTGAGAATGCTGTAACAAGCAATCCAGCGATTAGGAACTTTTGTAGTTTCATAAGTGACTCCCTTATTAGTTACATCCAGAATAGCCGTGAAATGGAAACAAAACGATATCGGTAGGCTGGGAATACGCCGAAAAGAGAGCAACAATGACTGAACCTAAACTGCTGTGGTACCAAGAATTCAACCAAAGTGCTGGTACAGCACCAGATCCGCAAGTTTGGGGTAGAGATCTAGGCGATGGTACTAGCCACGGCATTCCTGGCTGGGGTAATAACGAATTACAGGTTTACACAGACCAAAACGCCTTCATGACCGGTGAATATCTAGAGATTGAAGCCAGGCAGATTACTGATGGTTCTGCCGGTGATGCATACTACGGTCCTGTTCAGTGGACTAGCGCTCGTCTGGTAACCAAGAACAAGGTTCATTTTAAATACGGCCGCATTGCTATCAAAGCTAAGGTTCCAGCTGGTGCTGGGCTATGGCCAGCCTTCTGGATGCTAGGCGAACCGATGGATACTCAAGGCTGGCCTTTAGCTGGTGAGATCGACATCATGGAGTGGGTTGGTAAAGCACCACTTGAGGCACTAGGAACGCTTCATGGTCCTGGATACTTCGGTGACAATGGCTGCGGTGGCAAACTAACCGCTGAAACACCGTTCTCTGATGACTGGCATGAGTTCTCAATCACCTGGAAGCCAAATGAAATTACATGGTTTGTTGATGACAAGCAGTATTTCCAAGCAACACCGGAGAGTGTTGCACCTAACCAGTGGGTTTATGAACACCCTTACTATCTCTTGCTAAACCTTGCAGTTGGTGGAAACCTAGGCGGTCCTTTGGCAGCGGATCTACCTTCATCCAACAAGCTCTTGGTCGAATACATTCGTATATTCGAATTTCAAGGTTTCGGAGAAGTAATTAAATAATTTCCCCAATTCTGCGATTTTCCACAGAGTTTAAGCGTGTTCCCGTTTAAGTGGATAATATCGTTTATGGATGCAAATGCATGGGGCTTGATCAAAGTCAGGTAGTTTTACAAGATGGTAACTAAGCAACAACCCGAACACATCGAATCCGCTTGGAACTGGTTCGTTTCTAAGTATGAGAAGCAGGGATACAGATCCCTAAACCAGTTCGCAATCGCCACAGGGATGCAGAAATCTAGCCTGAGCCGCTATTTCCACCTTGAGAGAGAAATCCCTTCAGGCACTATTGGAAAGCTTTGTAAAGAACTAAAGGTGTCTCCAGAGGAACTTCTAAAAGCTGTTGGCGCACTAGGTTGGCCAGCTAAACCTACTCGCTCTCGGAAATAAGCAAGTGTCTTCCTTGTTCTAGGAAGTCTCTATCTAATTCGTTCTCTGCCCAAAGTCTCAAAACACGGGTCAATACTTGCTCGTGCAGCACTCCCTGGCAACTTTTTTCGATCTCTTCTTTTGGCGTACCCATCTGAAGGATTACCCGAAGAATGCCCGGTTCTCGCAGCTCAAAGGCTGTCAAGGTTGGGCCCTTCATGGCCAATATTTCAATCTTCATGGTGCCCCCATTGGGATCGGTGGTAAATATCCCCGAAGGGGAACATCTCAAACATTTTATGACCCCCGTCTGACATTTACTCTAAAGCAGCCGTATTTAAGGTCATATTCGGACATGCGAGAATAGAGACATGACTAAACACACTCACGTAGCTACCCTGCACACCAACCACGGCGCGATTAAGGTCAACCTTTTCGGTAACCACGCCCCTAAGACTGTTGAGAACTTCATCGGCCTAGCCGATGGTTCAAAAGACTGGACTCACCCTAAAACTGGTGCCAAACACACCGGCACCCCGCTTTACCAGGGTGTCATCTTCCACCGCATTATTCCTGGTTTCATGATCCAAGGTGGAGACCCAACTGGAACTGGAATGGGTGGCCCAGGTTATAACTTCGGAGATGAGATTAGCGAAGAGAACTTCAACGACCCATACAAGCTAGCAATGGCTAACGCAGGTCCTGGCACCAACGGTTCACAGTTCTTCATTACTGTTGCCCCAACAACTTGGCTTTACGGAAAGCACACCGTGTTCGGTGAAGTTGCTGACGAAGTTTCTAGAGGAGTAGTTGATCAGATTGCTGCAGTTGCAACTGGTCAGAACGATAAGCCTCTTGAAGATGTTGTTATCGAATCAGTAACCGTAGAAGCTGCTGCATAACTAAGTGAGCGAAATCACAACCTGTTATAGACACCCCGATCGAGATACCGGGGTGTCTTGCCAGCGCTGTGACAAATACATTTGTGTTTCATGTTCAACACCGGGTGCAGTTGGTTTCCTCTGCCCTGATGATGCTAAAGAGCGTGTAAAGATTCATCGCCCAACTTTTGCTAAGTCACCTTTTCAAGCAGCACCGGTAACAATCACACTGATCGCAATCAATGTGATTGTTTATCTGGGACAAATACTTGTCCCAGGTTTCACCAATTCACTCTTCTACGCGAATGTAGGACCGAACTACGAAGCCGGAAGCATTCTTCGTGTCTTCACTTCTGGTTTTGCGCACTCAGAATCACAAATAACTCACATCCTCTTCAACATGTATTCGCTATTTGTTTTAGGAACAATCATTGAACCAATGATTGGCAAGCTGAGATTTGTTCTTCTCTATGTGCTTTCCATCTTCGGTGGTGGACTTGGAGTTCTCTACCTAGCTGAAATTGGAACAAGCGTTGTTGGTGCCAGCGGAGCTATCTTCGGTTTGATGGGTGCATACCTGGTATTACTTCGTGCACTAAAGCTTGATGCAAGTCAGATGTATGTGTTGATCGGAATAAACCTTGTGATTGGTTTCTTACCTGGCATTGCATGGCAAGCTCACGTCGGTGGATTAATTGTTGGCGGAGCAATCGCGTTAATTTACGCAAGCACTAGAAGACGTGAGAAACAACTGCAACAAACAGCTTTGATTGTTGGGTTAGTTGTTTTTCTAGGTGCTCTTTGGGTTCTCGCAAACGAGAACCTAGCGTTGATGTAATTACTTCCAGCGAGTTAGGAAGCCGAAACCAACCATCATCAACCGAAACCAACGATGATGTTACCTGCACCGATATCAAACGGAGTTCCTGCACCTAGCGGGAATAGGGTCTGCGAGATGTAGTAAACCATGATCCAGACAAGGCCGATGATCATGAGGGTCAAAGTCACTGGAAGGAACCAAGCTGGGTTAGCACCGTCTGACTTCTTGGCTACCTTGGCTGAGTCTGGAACCTCAGGCTTGGCAGGACGCTTACGTAGGTTGATGGTTTTCTTCTCATTTTCGGACATGGGGTAATTCTAATACGCCGTATCGCCTAACAAGTTAGGCTTTAAAACCTAATGGTAAAGATCCTTGTACTAGATAACTACGATTCCTTCGTCTATACCCTCAACGGGTATCTCCAGCAGCTTGGCGCTGAGACCGAGGTGCTTCGCAATGATGTCGTGCCTGAGAGTGAACTACCTGAGTTATTGGCCAAATACGATGCCGTATTGCTCTCTCCAGGGCCTGGAACTCCAGCAGCTGCTGGACTAAGCATTCCAATAGTCAAATTATCCCTTGCCACCGGTAAGCCAATCTTTGGTGTTTGTTTAGGCCATCAGGCAATTGCCGAGGCTATGGGAGCAACTGTTACCAACGCTGAAGAACTAATGCACGGTAAGACCAGCCTGGTTTATCACGACGACAGTCTGATCTATAAAGATGTCCCAGAGCCTTTCACAGCAACCAGATATCACTCACTTGCTGTAGTTTCTGACACGGTTCCAGAAGATCTTGTAATTACAAGTAAGACGCAGGGTGGAGTAATCATGGGATTACAGCACAAGAGTCTGCCTATCTACGGAGTTCAGTTCCATCCAGAATCAGTGCTAACCCAAGGTGGTTACCAAATGCTGGGTAACTGGTTGGAGTCAATTGGTCTAAAGGGTGCAGCTGATAAAGCTAAGACCCTTAGCCCGCTAGTTAATCTTTAGAGAACACACTCAAGAGTCAAAGTAATTGTTTGACCTTGAGGTTGAACACCAGGCTCGATTGATTGAGCAATGACTGTTGTTCCTTGAGTTCCTAAACAGTCCGGAGCAAGGTCAGTGTTGATCAAATAACCAACTGTTGGTGCAGACAGCTGAGCACTTGCATCGCTTAGTTCAAGATTCACAACATATGGAACTGTGACAGTTCCTGTTGAAATTACAAGATTCACAATTGAGTTAGCTGGAATCGAAGTGTTCGGTTCCGGTGATGTTGAAATGACAACATTCTCCGCGACCGTAGCCGAATCGGATCGAGTAATGCTTCCAAGAAGTAATCCAGCTTGAGTTATGGCATTAGTTGCATCGAGTTCGGTCATGGCAGTTAGGTCTGGCATCAAGACCATCTCTTTACCAGTTGAAACAAAAACGGTAATTGTGGTCTTAGCCCCAACTTCTTGACCTGCTGGTGGATCAGTTGAAATAACCAAGCCTGCTTCAACAGTGTCACTGAGTTGTAGTTGTTTATCAACTAACAGGTTCTGTTTGGTTAAGGTTTCATAGGCGTCATCGTATGTCTTAGCAACAACATCAGCGACAGTAATTCTTGTATTCCCGCCGCCACCGAAGTTAAACATTGAACCGCCGCTGGCGACAATCCAAACCAGCAACCAATTACCAAACCGAAATACCGCTACCAAAACCCCAGATCAAACCTGCAGACGGAGCTTCACCGCTGGTCTTGGATTTAGTTTTAGTTGTTGTAATGACCTGGGTTGGACCGGTAGCAAAACCTAGTTGGCTAAAGGCATCTACGGTTTCTTCGTCCAGAACAACAGTTTCATCAATCGCTGGTTCTTCTGGCTTAGCAATTACTGCAGTAGCCTCTTCGTTAGCTGAGGCAAGTAGTTCATCAAACGGATCAACAGTTGGAAGTACTGGGGCGATAACTGTCTCAGCAACTGGTTCAACAATCGGCTCCATCGGTGCTGTTGCTGGCTGCTGTTCATCTGCCCAGGTAGTAACTGACTGTCCTAGAACAGCAGCTGCTAGAGCGGAACGGAATTCACTCGCTGATTGGAACCTCGCAGAACGTTCTTTGCTCAAAGACTTCATTACTACTGAATCGATAGCCATCGAGATTGAAGGGTTTACTGCAGAAGGAGAAGGAGCAGTTTCACTTACGTGCTGATATGCAACAGATACTGCAGTGTCGCCTGTAAAAGGCGGACGACCGGTGAGCATCTCATATAGAAGAACACCGCAGGAATACAAATCTGTTCTGTTGTCAACGTTTTCACCGCGAGCTTGTTCTGGTGAGAAGTATTGAGCTGTTCCAACAATGCCGTTGGTTTGAGCAAGGGTTGCTGATGAATCACTAACAGCTCTAGCAATACCGAAGTCCATCACCTTGATCTGGTTGGTGTCAGTAATCATCACGTTCGCTGGTTTGATGTCTCGGTGAATAACACCGGCAGCGTGTGAGAATTCAAGAGCAGTTAGAACACCGGTTGCATAAGCAATTGCTTCTTGTTGAGTTAGTTTTCTCTGACGAAGAATATCTCTAAGAACTTCACCACGAACAAGTTCCATGATGATGTATGGGAGGTGACGTTCAACACCATTACTATCAATGCTTACTTCATCACCTGCGTCATAGACTCTAACGATGGTTGGGTGAGCCATACGAGCAGATGCTTGAGCTTC
>RFNI01000115.1 GCA_009927245.1 Actinomycetota bacterium
GGACATTGTGCCAATTAGTTTAGAAGTGGACACAACTGGTTGTGGAGTTGTCACCGATGAAAACGGTGTTGACATGGAAGTCTGTGCTGATGGTGTGCCTACCGATCCAGCTGTGATGTACCAGACCGGTGTTCCTGAGATGAGAAATGATGTTGAACTAACATCAGCCGGTGGTTCAAATGGTTCAGACAGTTCTTCAAACACTCTTGCAGCTCTTGGTGTTCTAATTGCCGCTGCTGGAGCATTTGGTATTGGTCTAAGCAGACAGCGTGCTGCTAAGAAGTAATTACAACGAACTAATGACAACCGCACGCCTCTAAGGGGTGCGGTTGTTAGTTTTAACTGGTGGATAAACAAAACACTCTGCTGCGTCAACCTGGTTTTCTAAAACTTTGGATTGGCCAATCAGTCTCTGTAATCGGATCTCAAATATCTGGTTTAGCTTTTCCAGTTCTAGCCGTTACGTATCTTCATGCAAATGAATTTGAGATGGGTTTGCTAAATGCAGCCGATACTTCAGCGTTCTTGGTATTTGGGCTCTTGGCTGGTGCTCTAGTCGACCGTTGGGTGAAACGCAAGGTTATGTTGGTTGCTGACCTTGTCCGTATGGTTGCGGTGGCTGTAATTCCAATCCTCTGGATGCTCGGTGTTCTAAACATTTATCACCTAATAGTTATCGGTGCAGTGCTGAGCATCGCCACAGTGTTCTTTGATGTTTCATATCAGTCATACATTCCAATCCTTTTACCTAAGGAATACATCGGAGTTGGTAACGCAAGATTGGAAACGTCTAGTCAGATTTCGGGTATCGCTGGTCCTGGAATTGTTGGAGCGCTGCTAAACATTTTCAAAGCACCAGTGCTTCTGATATTCGATGCAGCAAGCTTCTTTGTCTCTGCGCTCTCTCTTTGGTTTATCAAAGATAGGGAACAACCAAAGCCTAAAGAAGATCGCAAACCTCTAAAGACTGAGATTGCGGAAGGTTTGAAGTTTGTCTGGAACCAAAAGCTAATCAGGGCTATCTCTTTCACAACCTCAACTTCAAATCTATTTGGAACTGTGGTTGGAACTATGTTCGCCCTCTACCTACTAAGTCCAAAGAACCTGAACCTAAGTGTGACAAGCTTTGGAATCTTGATGTCAATCGGATCTATCGGAGGACTAATTGGCGCAACTGCTACACCAAGACTTATCAAGCTTGTTGGTGAAGGTCCGCTAGTTGTTTGGTCAGCACTTCTATCAGGTGCTGTCCAGTTCCTAATCCCTCTGGCTTGGGACATTCCCCGCGAATGGTCTCTGGTTCCTCTAGCAGGACAGGCTTTCTTTACTTCGTTCTTTGCCCTCACATACAACATCACTCAGGTGACAGCTAGACAAAGGCTCTGCCCTGAGCACCTGCTAGGCCGAATGAATGCCTCCATTAGGTTCATGGTCTGGGGTTCAATGCCAATCGGTGCTTTGATCTCAGGTGTTCTAGGAACTGTCTTTGGAGTATTGCCGACCATCTGGATTGGCTGTATTTTTGGGCTCTTCTGCGCTGGCTTTGTGTTCTTCTCGCCACTTAGAACTATGCGCCAGATGCCGGATAAGCCAGATGACTACTAGCTTCTCTCCCGAGACATAAGACCTACCAAGTTACCTTCAGAATCTTCGATAAACGCCAACCACTCGTTACCTGGGTGATCAAAGAGACCGCCTGCGTCAGGGAAAACGATGTGTGGCTCAGTGTGTATTGAGAAGCCTCGTTCTTTGAGTGAGGTCACAGTCTCTCTGACATCATCAACACCGATGTATATCAAGGACTTAGGTCCACCAATTTCAATAAGTAATCTGGTGCCATCAATGTCGAAGAAACAGAAGCCTGGTTGAGGAAAGACAGCAATAGGCTCTTTGCCAAGTAGTCGAGTATAGAAATCTTGTGCTCTAGCTAG
>RFNI01000234.1 GCA_009927245.1 Actinomycetota bacterium
CCAGCAAGTTTGGTTCCGTTAGTCGAACCTAGATCTTCAAGAGTTGCAGTGCTTCCATCCCAGTTGATAGCAAAGTGCACGCGGGATAAACCTGAGTCATTGACTTGGATATCAGCTGAGGCATCTCTACCGATAGTGGTTCTTGGCTTAGCCAATAGATAGCGCTTGCCACCAAAATCCAAAGCAGGAGACCAGGTAACCTCTGAGACCTGGGCTGCAACACTTGAAGCAGTTACCTGTAGTTGCCCTAGAGCAAGGGTTGAAAGGGCTTCGACCTCAATAACTAGTTCACCGCTGAACTGGTAGCGCTGTTTCTTAGCGTGAGCTAGCAGTTGCTTCTTCACGTCCGCTACTAGGTCCTGGCCCAGAGGGCGAAGCCTTGCATAGTCAGCCTGGGAGAGCTTTACGGTGTATGAATTGGGGGCAAGGATACGCTCGCGGTCAACGACAGCGGCTCCAGTGTCCATCTTGGCTTTGATAGCTGAGCTGATCTCAACCGGCTGGATTTGTGATTTGAAGGCTTTGGAGAAAGCGCCATTAACGAACCGCTCTAGACGGCGTTCAAAGTTCTCAATCAGACCCAAAACTTATCCTCACTCGCTCTAAAACAAGTTTAAGGTCAATAACCTAAAGTCTGATAGAAACCTGCCAATTAGGTTAAGCGAACCTGAATTCGACCATTTGAGACTAAAGAACTCCCTAATCTGAATATGTCAGCACCAAACGAAAAGGAATTCGCAATGAACCTAAAAAACAAAGTTGCACTTATTGCTACTTCAGTACTAACTGTTGGAACTCTAGTTGTTGCATCTCCAGCACTAGCTCACAAGCCAGCACCAAAGGCTACTGCTAAGAGCGTTGTTACTTCAACTGCTACCCCAACTCCAACTGTCTCTCCTACTGTTGCGCCAACACCACCAGTATTCAAGGACGGCAAGGGTAAGCATGGCAAGGGCCACGGTCGCGATGGATTCAAGGGTGCTCCTATTACTCAGACTGTAACCGTTGATGTTCCTGCAACTGGTTCTTACCAGCTTCTTGTAACCGAAGTTAAGCCTGCTGATGCACCGGCAGCTCCAGCCGGAGCACCTGAGCGTCCAGATCACAGTTTCACACTTCCTGTTACCGGTGCTGGTTCACAGACAATTACTTTGAACCTTCCTCACCCAGGTGACTACAAAGTTTCACTCATCAGTGTTGTTTCCACACAAAGCATCACTGTTGCAGCTCCAACCAAGTAAGTAATTTTTCCTCTCGGTTAGTTAGAACTAAACCCCAGACCTAAAAGGCTCTGGGGTTTAGTTTTTAAGCCACTTCGTGTTTACGTTTACCACGGGTGTGAGTTGGACTGCAGCCTAGATTCTCAGGCTTATCAGCGCAGTCGTCACAGAGAAGAATCAGATCTCGACATCCAAGCGATGTGCAGTTTCGGAAGTGTGAGGTTGGTGCTGAGCACTTTTCACATTCACCAATTGTTTTTGCATCTTCAGTGAAGTTGATGTTTAGTCTGTCGTCAAAGACGTAAAGAGAGCCTTCCCAAAGGGAACTATCCCCTTGTGATTCGCCGTAGCGAACAATTCCACCATCAATTTGGTAAACCTCTTTGAAGCCGTTCTCAATCATGATTGCACTCAGAATTTCACAGCGAATACCACCGGTGCAGTATGTGACTACTGGACGATCTTTAATATCGTCATACTTACCGCTTTTAATTTCAGCAACAAAGTCGTGGGTGGTCTGGACATCTGGAACGATAGCGTTCTTGAACTTACCGATCTTGGCTTCAAAAGCATTTCTACCGTCAAAGAAAACTACCTCGTCTCCTCGGTCAGCCACCAGCTGGTCAACAGCCTTTGGCTTTAGGTGCTTACCACCGTTAACAATTCCTCGTTCAGTGACCTGGATAGCGTCGGGTGCATTGAAGGCAACCAGTTCATTTCGGACTCGGACCTTTAGCTTAGGGAAGTCATTACCGGTTCCCATAGACCACTTGAAATCGATCTTTCTAAAGCCGGTGTATTGCTTTGTGGTCTTCACATACTTCTTGAGGGCAGACATGTCGCCACCTAGGGTGCCGTTGATGCCGTGCTTAGAGATGAGGATGCGTCCCTTGAGACCTAGGCTCTCGCAGAGGTTCTGCTGCCACAGCTTTACGGCCTCTGGGTCCGAAATCGGAGCAAAGCCGTAGTAAAGGATGATCTTTTGTAGTTCCACTCTTGTAATTGTAAAGATATATAGATGCCCCTAACAGCCCTAGGATTAACATCATGACTAATACTCAAGGAATCAATAAATCAGGTTTTGACCACTCAGTTCGTCCTCAGGACGATCTTTTCAAGCACGCCAACGGTGATTGGCTCAAGAACGAAGATATCCCTGCAGATCAAGCGGTGCACGGATCCTTCTACAAGCTACGTGATGACTCAGAGGCTGCCGTTAAGGCAATCCTCGAGGAGGCAGTTGCTAACCCTAAGCCAGGTGTCAGCCAGCAGATTGGTGACATGTATGGCTCCTTCCTAGATGAAGCACGTGTGAACGAGCTAGGTGCAGCACCTATCGCTGTTGATCTAGATCGAATCAGCAAAGCAAGCTTTGGTGACCTTGCTCACCTAATGGGTGAACTAGAGCGTGGCGGTATTCCAGGCCTATTTGGCTTCTATGTAAACAATGACCCAGGTAACCCAGAGCGCTACCTAGTAAACATGTTCCAGGGTGGACTAGGTCTACCTGATGAGTCTTACTACCACGACGAGAAGTATGCAGCGTTCCGTGATGCATACACTCCTTACGTTGCAAAGATGCTTCAGCATGCAGGTTGGTCAGCAGAACAAGCCGACAAAGATGCAGCAGCAATCATGAACTTTGAAACTAAGTTGTCAAAGTTGCACTGGAGCGTTGTTGAAACTCGCGATGCAGAGAAGACATACAACCTAAAGACATTCGAGCACCTAAAGCACATGAGCCCAACATTCGATTGGGATGCATACCTTTTGGGCAATGGCTTTGACGCAAAGATTCTTTTTGAATCAGTTGTGATGATGCCTTCATTCTTCGAAGGACTACACACCGTATTCAACGAAGAGAACCTAGTTGAAGTTAAGTTGTGGTTGCAGTGGCAGGTTATTAACAACTCTGCTCCATACCTAAGCGATGACTTTGTTAACACCAGATTTGATTTCTACGGCAAGACTCTTACCGGTCAGCCAGAGATGCGTGCACGCTGGAAGCGTGGAGTGCAGCTTGTTGAGGGTTCCCTTGGTGAAGCTGTTGGAAAAATCTATGTTGACAAGCACTTCCCACCAGCAGCTAAAGCTCGCATGGATGAATTGGTGAAGTGGCTTATCGAGGCATATCGCGAAAGCATCGCCAACCTTGACTGGATGACAGAAGAGACCAAAAAGAAGGCTCTTACCAAGTTAGATAAGTTCAATCCAAAGATTGGTTACCCAAGCAAGTGGAAGGATTACTCAACACTTGTTATCGACAGACACGACCTTGTTGGAAACGTTCGCAGAGCTTCTGCTTGGGCAACCGAGAAAGAAGCAGCGAAGATTGGCGCACCACTAGATCGTGACGAGTGGTTCATGACTCCACAAACAGTAAACGCTTATTACAACCCAGGCTTCAACGAGATTGTTTTCCCAGCAGCTATTCTGCAGCCACCGTTCTTCAGCCTTGATGCTGATGACGCAATTAACTTCGGTGGTATCGGTGGAGTTATTGGACACGAAATCGGTCACGGTTTCGATGACCAGGGTTCAAAGTATGACGGTGACGGAGCACTTATCTCTTGGTGGACTGAAGATGACCGTAAGGCATTCGAAGAGCGCACCAAGGCTCTTATCGAGCAATACGATGCTCTTTCTCCTGAAGGTCTTTCAGAAGAGTTCAAGGTCAATGGTGCTCTAACCATTGGTGAGAACATCGGTGACCTAGGTGGAATCACAATTGCATACAAGGCATACCTAATGAGCCTTGGTGGCAAGGAACCTGAGGTTATCGACGGTCTAACCGGAGCTCAGAGATTCTTCCTGTCATGGGGTTTGATCTGGAGAGGTAAGTCAAGAGACGAGATCGCTATCCAGCGTCTTGCTACTGACCCACACTCACCTAGCGAATTCCGCTGCAACCAGGTAGCTAGAAACTTTGACTCTTTCTACGAGGCATTCGATGTCACTGACAAAGATGCGATGTGGCTAGAGCCTTCTGCGCGTGTAGCAATCTGGTAAATCACAAACTATGAAGTTATGGCTACGCCTGATCTGGGCTCATCTGAGCTGGCGCTGGCGTAGCCGACTTCAGGTGTCTAGCGTTGGAGTTAGAAACTTTGTTGTCTGGCCAACCGACATCGACATCTTCATGCACATGAACAATGGCATTTACCTGACCCTTCTCGATATCGCTCGCTTTGATCTAATGAAAAGAGCTGGAGCGTGGCAGAAACTCAAGAAGCTAAAAATTCACCCTGTTGTTGTTCAAGAAACAATTACGTTCCGCAAGTCACTAACTCCTTGGTTGAGATTCCAAGTTCAAACCAAGTTGATTGGTTGGGACGAGCAGGCATTCTTTATTGGTCAGAGGTTTGTAGTTAAAGGTGAAATCTACGCGGAAGCAGTTGTGAAACTTAGATTCCTGCAATCACCTAAGGGAATTCCAACACCGGATGAAGTAAATGAAAAACTAGGTGGCTGGCCAGGGGAAGTTCCAGTGTTACCTGAGTGGGTAACTGAGTGGAATAAAGGCGTTGCTCTTCCTAAAGGAAGAGAAGCCGCTCCATCAGACTGGGTTTAGTAAAGAACTGAAGTTAG
>RFNI01000071.1 GCA_009927245.1 Actinomycetota bacterium
TAGCCCGGCTTGTTCTCTAACTGCTTGGTGTTCAGCTAGGTCGCTGGTGTATCGAACAGGCATCTCCCAACCACCGAAATCGGTAAAGCTGGCCCCGAGACGGGCATGTTCAGCGTGGAGTGGGGTTTGGGGCATATAGATAATTTACGCCCATTTTGGGGTCCCCTTTTACCCCACGCCGTAAGGCTCTAAATAGCAGGCTGTTGCTGGGTAATGCAGTGGATTCCGCCGCCTCGATCGAAGATCGGCCGAGCATCAATCAGCCTGATTTCACGGCCAGGATAGACCTCTTCGAGGATGCCCTTAGCCACCTGGTCATTAGGGTCATCGAAAGCACAGAGCAGCACAGCATCGTTCAGGATGTAGTGGTTGATGTATGAGTAGTCAACGAAGCCAACTTCATCCTTGAGGACCTTAGGTGCTGGCACTTTGATGATTCTGCAGTCGGTCTGCTCTTCAAGTCTTGAGATAACTTCGTGGGTAACTGAGTAGTCAGGGTGAGATTCATCTTGTTGGTCGTGAACTAGGAGAGTGCTTTCATCTGCGAAGCAAGCAACGATGTCGATGTGACCTTTAGTTCCAAAGGTTTCGTAGTCTCTGGTCAGGCCTCGCCTGATCCAGATGACCTTCTCTGTTCCAAGCTTTGAGTTAAGTTCTGCTTCAACTTCTAATCTGGTCCAGTCAGGGTTTCGCTCTATTCCTAGTTGAACTGTCTCTGTTGCTAGGAGCAACCCACTGCCGTTGGTGTGGATTCCTCCACCTTCGTTGACCAATTCGCTGTTGATTAGTTTTGCTGCAACATGGTTCGCCATGAAAGTTGCGACTCTGGCATCGTTTTCAACATCAAAGCCTGCACTCTGTGCAGAACCCCAACCGTTAAACACCCAATTGACCGCAGCTAGATTTTGGCCATCAAAAACAAATGTTGCACCAAAATCTCTGATCCAAGCATCATCAAGTGGGCAGATTATGATTTCAATTTGTTCTGAAAGATACTTCTTAGCGATTTGAACTTCTTTTGGGTCAACAAGTACTGTGACCGGCTCATACTCAGCCGCAGTTAGCTACCTCACTCCAAGCAAGATACGCATCTTCCTGCTGGGTGTAATCGGCAGCAGGGAAAGCTAGCCAAGTTCTCTCGTGCTTTGCCCATTCTGGTGGCATCAAGAGACTCATTGGTAATCCTTGTCGACTCCAGCAATCCCGCCATCGACTCCGTCACCGTTATCCGTTCTAGGGTTTGCAACTTGTTTGGTCAGAGCATCGTATGTGTCTGGTCTTCTGGTGGCTAGGAATGGGAATAGGTCTAACCAGTCACGTCGCTGATCTAGATCTAGTTCAGCAATTAGAACTTCATCCTGATCTCTTGAAGCTTCGACCAAGATGCGACCGTAAGGGTCGCTGATAAAACTTGTTCCG
>RFNI01000121.1 GCA_009927245.1 Actinomycetota bacterium
GATGACGAGATTCGAACTCGCGACCCCAACCTTGGCAAGGTTGTGCTCTACCAACTGAGCCACATCCGCTTATCTCTATACGAGACAAGTAGAACTCTAACCGATTTAGGTAAAGTTCGTCAAAGTTTTACCCCTGTGGCGCTAAAACAAGCACCACAGGGGCAGTAACTAACTAGGGTTATACGCGGTCATTTCCAAAGGCGTAAGCCTCTTCACCATGGACCACGGTGTCGATGCCAGCGATCTCGTCTTCAGCCTTGACGCGGAAACCAACAGTCTTTTCGATTGCTAGACCAATCAGGTAAGCAAGGACGAAACTGTATACGAGGACTGCACCAGCACCTACGAACTGCTTCCAAAGCTGGTCGAAACCGTGACCGAACGCAAATCCACCGGTACGTCCAAAGACACCTATGAACAAGGTTCCGACGATGCCACCCACAAGGTGAATACCAACTACATCAAGTGAGTCATCGAAACCAAGTGCGAACTTGAGATCAATGGCTAGCGCGCAGAGAGCACCAGCAACTAGCCCAAGCACCATACCCCAGATTGGGTCCACGTTTGCACAGGCAGGAGTAATAGCAACCAGACCTGCAACAGCACCGGAACCTGCACCGATTGATGTTGCCTTACCGTGACGGAACTTCTCAACGATGATCCAACCAACCATGGCAGCTGCAGGAGCTGCAAGAGTGTTGATGAAAGCGATAGACGCAACACCATCCGCAGCTAGCTCGCTGCCAGCGTTGAATCCAAACCAACCGAACCAAAGCATCGCAACACCAAGCAGTGTTAGTGGAACGTTGTGTGGCTGTGTGATTCCCTTGCTGAATCCGAAGCGCTTACCAAGAACAAGAGCGAGAGCAAGGCCAGCAGCACCCGCGTTGATGTGAACTGCAGTTCCACCAGCAAAGTCAATAACACCAAGCTGAACTAACCAACCATCACCTTCAGTGGTCGCATCAGGACCATAGTTGAAGACCCAGTTAGCAACCGGGAAGTAAACGATGGTTGCCCAGATACCCGCGAAGATCATCCAGCCACCGAACTTAGCGCGGTCAGCGATTGCACCAGAGATCAAAGCAACTGTGATGATTGCGAATGTTGCTTGGAAGGCTACGAAAGCCATGCTTGGGTAATTGCCGGTCTGATCAGCGAGGGCGTCAGCGGTCTGCTGGTTTAGACCGATTGATGCGGTATCAATACCGAACCATCCAGGAATACCAATGAAAGTTGAACTAGTTGAGCTAGCGAAGCTGACTGCGTAGCCGTAAAGAACCCAGAGCACACCTACAAGGCCCAGTGAGCCCCATGACAGCATCATCATGCTCACAACAGACTTAGCCTTCACCATTCCTCCGTAGAAGAAGGCCAAACCAGGTGTCATCAAGAGCACAAGAGCTGCGCAAATCAGAATAAAAGCGGTATTTCCTTGATCCATGTTTTCCTCCAAGACCTAAAACCCCAAGCGGGTTGTCTTCAGAGTGCCAAAGCTTTGTTTCGCGAAACACCTTCAAATGTTTCAGGTATGTAAAAAATTAGCCCTGCATTGCAGAGAGTCTAGATAGTGAACGTAGGTATTTCTTCCGGTAGGCACCTTGGACATGGTCTTCCCTAAACACTGAGCTCAGTAACAATCCAGTGAAGTGAACCCTTATTCCTGCCTCGTAACAACGGTCAATCAGTGAGACAAAACGAAGACCCTCGAACTGGTTATCGATTTGATAGACATCCTCGATCACTATCGAATCAATCTGTTCAGCAACCTTGGCATACTTCGATTGATGGATGGTTGATAGGAAGGCAAGGAGCTCTGAGAACTTTGAAACAAGAACTCGTTCGCTTGAATCGAACAATTCCTGGGTTCTAGAATCATCGATCTGCCTGAAGTCATACTCCGCTTTTCTATGTCTGTAGTCCTCACCGTCAATTCTGCAGATTACGAATTTGCTAGCCACGGACTGAATCTCTCGCTGGAAACCGTCAGCGGCGAAACGACCTTCCCCCAAAGCTGCGGGTGGAGTGTTGGATGTGGTCGCGAAGCGAACACCCTTCGCACTAAGTTCCTTCAGGAACCTAGACATAATCATGGTGTCCCCTGGGTCATCTAACTCGAACTCATCAATGCAAAGTAGCTTGTACTTGGAGAACTGAGTGACTGCCTCAGCGAAACCTAGGTAACCGATCATGGATGTGTATGCGATGAATGGGCCAAACAACTTGGTGGTCTTAGCCTCATGGTAGATCGAGGCAAGAATGTGTGTCTTTCCGACACCAAATCCCCCATCCAAATAGACCCCAAGCTCATCGGCGTTCTTTTTGCCTAGTGATTCGGCGAATGTTCGTGCCTTTTCTAGCGCGTCCGATTGAGAGTCGAAATTAGGGTCTGGAAAATAGTTGCTGAAATTAGCCGAAGCAAATTCTTTAGGCGGTTTGAGTTCGGCGAACAGCTCTGAGACCGTGATTCCAGTCCTGAGATCTCCTATTGTTACCCGCATTTACGAAAGCCATTCTCTTTGCGGGCATTTTCTGGGAGAATAGTCCCACCGCAAACACATTCTAAATCTAGAAGAGGCTAAGAGATTGACTTACGAACTAGACACCAACTCCAAATTCGCTCAATACAAGCACCCAGAGGCTCTCGTATCAACTGAATGGCTTGCAGCGAACCTTCATAAACCAGGACTAGTAGTAATTGAATGCGATGAAGACATCCTCTTGTTTGAGACTGGTCATATCCCAGGAGCTGTAAAGATTGACTGGCACACAGAGCTCAACCACCCAGTGACAAGAGACTACCTAAATGGTGAAGACATGGCGGCCCTTCTAAGTGCCAAGGGAATCTCTAGAGAAGACACTTTGGTTATTTATGGTGACAAGAGCAACTGGTGGGCAACATACGCTTTCTGGGTCCTAAAACTTTTTGGCCACTCAGACATTCGCATCCTCGATGGCGGAAGAGGTAAATGGATTGCAGAAGGTCGCGAACTCACAACCGAAGCCACAAAGCGTGAGGCAACAAACTATCCAGTCATTCCACGTGATGACCAGACCATCAGAGCTTTCAAGGAAGATGTTTAGCTCACCTAGGTAAA
>RFNI01000242.1 GCA_009927245.1 Actinomycetota bacterium
TCCTGAAGCAATTGCCTCTGAACACGTGAAAGCTTATTAATCACTTCAACCATGTGAACTGGAATACGAATTGTTCTTGCTTGGTCTGCCATCGCACGAGTGATCGCCTGACGAATCCACCAGGTTGCATAAGTTGAGAACTTGTATCCCTTTGTGTAGTCAAACTTCTCAACTGCACGGATTAGGCCCAAGTTACCTTCTTGGATTAGATCCAGGAACTGCATTCCACGACCGGTGTATCGCTTCGCAAGAGACACAACAAGTCTGAGGTTTGCTTCTAGAAGGTGGCTCTTAGCACGCTGACCATCTTTGACAACCCACTTGAGGTCACGAGCCATGTCGCGACTTAGTTTCTTATCTGTTGCAAGTTTCTCTTCAGCAAACAGACCGGCTTCAATTCTCTTCGCTAGCTCAACTTCAAGTTCTGCGTTTAGGAGTGCAACCTTACCGATTTGCTTTAGGTAGTCCTTAACCGGGTCAGCGGTAGCACCAGTGATGGTGGTTGTCTGAACTGGGATGTCGTCATCTTCTTTGCTGGAGAGAATCAATGCACCTTCAGGCACAACAGGAGCGTCCTCTTCGTCTTCAACTTCTGGTTCTGGTGTTACTTCTTCAACAGCGGCGACGATAACATCAACAGCTGCTTCGTTTAGAAGTTCCTCAGGATCAATATCTTCTTCTTCATCAAGTTCTTCGCCATCTTCTCCAGTAACCTTGACGGCCTTTATCTTCTTTACAGGAGCGACTTTGCCCTTAGCGACTGGCTTTGCAGGAGCTACTGGTTTGGTCGGCTTCTTAGCAACAACTTTTGGCTCAGCCTTCTTTACTGGCTTGACAGCAACCTTGGTCGCTGTCTTAGCAACTGGCTTTACAGCGGGCTTGACTGCCTTCTTGGTCTCAACTTTTGCTGCAGCCTTTGCCGGCTTTGCAGCGACCTTTGCTACAGGCTTTGCACTCGCCTTAGCGAGAGGCTTTGCGGCTTTAACAGCCGCCTTAGCAACTGGCTTTGCGACGATTTTTTT
>RFNI01000250.1 GCA_009927245.1 Actinomycetota bacterium
ACTGATTTCGCAGAACGGTCGCCAGGTAAAAGTTCACGTTGGCGGCGAAGAGGTTTCATTCCAACTTCCTAGTAGGGGAGCACACTTCGCGCTAGACGCAATTGCAGCTCTTGGTACTGCTAAAGAAATTCTCGGTGAGCGATTCGATGTAAATCTGGCTTCAAAGGTTCTCGACGAACTGCCTCCGGTATTTTCTAGAGGAGAGGTTAGAGAGATTGACGGTGAACAAGTGGAATTCATTCTTGTTCAGAACCCTGCTAGCTTCCAGCTAAACCTAGATAACATTCAAGGCAAACCAGATCAGGTGTTTGTTGCCGTGGGTAGAGATGTTCATGACCCGTCCTGGCTTTGGACAGTTGACTTCAAGAAATTAGAACATGTCTCTATCGTTAGCGGTTTCAACTATGCGGATGCCGCACTAGCCCTCAAATACAACGGAGTGGTGGTCGAGCGCGTTGAAGCGGATTACTTCAAAGCTATAGATGACTTCCTGTCCTTGCCTAAACCTAGGGTTGGTATAAAGACCGTTTTGTACAGTGCTGACGCAATGCGTCGACTTCGACGATACAAGGGCTTCACAGACCCAGAGGATGTGAATCGTGTCTAAATTAGTCCGCCTTGGAGCTATCTCCCCAACACATCTGAATCTCAATGGTGATTTGGGAAATCTACTAGTGCTCAAGAAGCGCTTGGAGTGGCGAAACGTTGAAAGCAGCATTGAGCACCTAAATGGTTCAGAGGATTTCAACGACTTTGATTTCATTCTCGTTGGTCATGGATCTAACGCAGCTTGGAAGCAGTTACTGAATTCACGTTCAGATTTGCTTGAGAAGTTGGTCGCTTATGTTGAATCGGATGGAGCGCTGCTTGCTGTCGCCTCCGCTGCTGACAGATTGCAGCCATTGCTCACCGGAGTCGAAGTGACAGTCGGACATCGGGTTAGCGAGTTCTTGAATGTTGATGGAGTTGTTGGCTATAAGAACTCAGATAGCAAAGGGGAGAATCTGTCTTGGTGCAAGACCGCTCTACTTACTCAAATGCATGGACCAGTATTAGCTAAGAACCCTAAGCTAGCTGATCAGATTATCTTGTCCAACGATTGGGCAGATATCGCATTGAGAAGCAAAGAACTAGATGCCGTTGATGAACTTGCTGCGCAATCTCGAAAGACTGCGTTCGAGCACTAAGCAGATAGTTTGTCGGTCTCGTCCTGCCAGGTGATGGCAATCGGCTTTAGTTTTTCTTTGTTAGCGGTACCGTGATGTCCGCAGAAGACTAGGTCACCAGTTGCCAATACAACTCTGATGAATGCCTGTGCACCACAGATGTCGCATCGATCCGCAGCGGTTAGAGCCGGTAACTCTAGGGTTGCTTCGGTGTTTTCTGGTGATTCTTGAGTTTGATCCATTAGTTCCTCCATGACTAGATAAACACACTGAGGAGAGAAATTGTTCCTACAACGACCTCATTTCGCTATCTGCGAATAGTTTTCTACTAAACGAGTGTCTGTGAGGCTTTGTTTCCTTGCACTTGCTTAGGCTTTAGAGGTGCCTACAAACGATTATTCAGCCCGCCATCTCTCCGTATTAGAGGGGTTGGAGGCTGTTCGTAAGCGCCCTGGAATGTATATCGGTTCTACCGATAGCAGAGGTTTGATGCACTGCATCTGGGAGATCATCGATAACTCTGTCGATGAGGCTCTTGCAGGGCACGGCAAGCTTATTAACATCACCTTGCACAAAGACTCAAGCATCGAAGTTTCGGACCAAGCTAGAGGTATTCCAGTCGATATTGAACCTAAGACCGGTCTTAGCGGTGTTGAGGTTGTTTTTACTAAGTTGCACGCCGGTGGAAAGTTTGGTTCTGGTTCTTACGCTGCATCCGGTGGTTTGCACGGTGTCGGTGCTTCTGTTGTTAACGCCCTTTCTGAACGCCTTGAGGTAGAAGTCGATCGTGATGGCAAGACTTGGGCAATGTCCTTCCACCGAGGTGAACCGGGAACTTTTGACGACAAGAAGTCGCTAGCTCCAACCAGTCCTTTCAAACCATTCAAAGATAAGAGCGTTCTGCGAGAGATTGGAAAAGTTGCCAAGGGTAAGACTGGTTCGAGGATCAGATTCTGGGCTGATCCGCAGATCTTTATCAAAGACGCTGTCATTTCACTTGATGATCTCTTAGCAAGAGCTAGACAGACTGCCTTCCTTGTTCCTGGGTTGAAGTTAGTTGTCTCAGATCAGCGTTCAGGTAAAGCAGATAACCACGAGTTCCTATTCAACGGTGGAATTACTGAGTTCGCAGACTTCCTTGCGAAAGATGCTCCACTGAGTAACATCTGGAGGCTAAGTGGATCTGGTGCTTACTCAGAGACTGTGCCTGTTCTCAACGCTCAGGGCAACATGGAATCCAAAGAAGTCCAGCGCAACTGTGAAGTTGACGTCGTTGTCCGTTGGGGCACTGACTACGACACCGAGATCAAGAGCTTCGTAAACATCATTGCAACTCCCAAAGGTGGAACTCACTTACAGGGCTTTGAGCAGGCTTTGTTGAAGGTTTTCAGAACTCAAGCTGAAGCTAACTCAAGAAAGTTCAAACTTGGTTCCGAGAAGATTGAAAAAGAAGATGTTGCAGCAGGCTTGACCGCCGTCGTTACTGTGCGACTTCCAGAGCCTCAGTTCGAAGGCCAAACCAAAGAGATTCTTGGAACACCGGCAATCAAGAACATCGTTGCCAGTGTTGTTACCAAAGCACTAACTGATCGATTCAACAGCTCTAAGCGTGAAGACAAAGCACAGAGTGCTCTAGTCCTTGAAAAAGTTGTGAATGAAATGAAGTCGAGAATTTCAGCTCGAACTCACAAAGAAACCCAACGTCGCAAGACAGCACTTGAATCTTCATCGCTACCGACAAAGCTTGTTGACTGTAGAACACAGGACACTATTGACTCAGAGCTAATCATCGTTGAGGGTGAATCTGCACTAGGAACAGCGAAGCTAGCTCGTAACAGCGAGTTCCAAGCACTGCTGCCTATTCGTGGAAAGATTCTCAACGTTCAAAAAGCCGCGATTACGGACATGCTGAACAACACTGAGTGTGCATCAATCATTCAGGTAATTGGAGCAGGTTCAGGAAGAAGTTTCGATATCAATTCAGCTCGCTACGGAAAAGTAATCCTCATGAGCGATGCGGATGTTGATGGTGCTCACATCCGTACTCTTCTTCTAACTCTCTTCTACAAATACATGAGACCTCTGGTTGAAGACGGGCGAGTGTTCGCAGCCGTTCCGCCACTTCACCGTGTAATCGTTATGAACCCAGGCACCAAAGCAAACGAAGTCATTTATACGTACTCACAAGCAGAGCTAGAAAGTCTGCTAGCGAAGCTAGCTAAGGCTGGCAAGAAGTATCAAGAACCTATCCAGCGATACAAAGGTCTCGGTGAAATGGATGCGGATCAGTTAGCTGAAACAACAATGGATAGAAAGTCCAGAAGCTTGCGTCGTGTAACGGTTGAAGATCTTCAGAAGGCTGAAGACATGTTTGAACTTTTAATGGGTAATGAAGTTGCTCCTCGTAGAGACTTCATTGTTGATAAAGCGGACTCTTTTGAAAGAGAGCGTATCGACGCTTAGTTGCTCCCTGCGCTGACAATTGTCGATGCAAGCGGTGTTCCTGAGGCGTCGCGTTTAGCCGGCTTTGATTCCACTTCTAGCGGCTTACCTGATGAACCGGATACAAGTATTGGTGAGTTACCAACGAACGCAAAATACAACTGGTTCTCATCGCGTATAAACTTTTGAGCCCTCACACCGCCTGTTGCTCTGCCCTTAGGTGGGAACTCGGTTAGAAGAGAAATCTTTGCACTTCCGGAGTCAACTGCTCCTAGTGAGTCGCTGTTATTAGCTGCAGTTAGTACGACTGTGTCCTTCGAAGGTTTGATCGAGGTGAAGAAGATCGCCTTCGCGCCATCAGCAACTTTGATACCAGCCATACCCGCTGCGCCACGACCCTGTGGTCTAACAGCATCAGCTTGGAATCTAAGCAGCTGAGCGTCATCGGTTACGAAGATTAGTTCGTCCTTATCTGTGCTCAGAGAAGCACCAACAACTGAATCGCCGGGCTTTAGAGAGATCACTTCAAACTCAGACTTCGGTAGCCAGTCGCCAGTGATGCGTTTTACGTTACCCTGCTGAGTTCCAAGAGCGATGGTTGTCTTTCATCAAGCTCAAATGCTCCAAGCACCGAATGTTCTTTGCAAGTCCTAGGAACTCAGCTACAGAAACTGCTAGCAGGATCGAAAGCTCCTTCTGCTGCTGGGATGTCGCTTGCGTGAACTCGGTGCATAACGCCGTCGCTAGTCAGGAACCCGATGTCACTTCTTGTTGTGGTTGAAACTTGATTGCGAATAGCGTCATGTTTCTTGCGCTTGGTGCCAGGTGTCACTGGTTCTAGAGTTCTAAGGACTTGGCCGCTAGCGGTGAGAATGATGTGGCAAGGTGAATCAGCTAGTTGCGCATCAATTGCAGATGCCTTGGCAGCGCTTACCGGTTTGATCTCTGTGACGCCATCGCTGATGGTTGTTCTTCGGTCATCACCATACTTGTCAGAAACTTCTTGCAGCTCTCTTGTGACAACTTCCTTCAAGTTCTTTTCGCTTGAAAGAATCTTCTGCAAGTCAGCAATTTCCTTGGCTAGGTTTTTGGCCTCGGTATCGAGCTCCAGCTTTGAGAACTTTGTGAGTCTCCTAAGTTTCAATTCCAGGATGTATTCAGCTTGGATTTCTGACAAACTGAACTTCTTCATCAGGTTGCTTCTAGCCTCATCAACTTCATCAGCAGTTCTAATGATCTTGATTACCTCATCGATGCTGAGGATGGCTTTCAGAAGACCTTCTACCAAGTGCAGCCTGGCAAGCTTCTTGCCTAGTCTGTTCTCGCTTCTACGCTTTGTGACAACAATTCTGTGCGCTAGGTAAACACCGAGCATATCTCGAAGGCCAAGAGTCTCTGGTCTACCCTCAACCAAACAGACGTTGTTTATGCCGAAGGACTCTTCAAGTGGTGTAAATCTATACAGCAGGTCTAGGACAACGTTTGGATCGAAACCTGTCTTAAGTTCGATTACTAGCTTCAGCCCGTTTGCGCGGTCAGTGAGGTCAATGACATCCGCAATTCCTTGGAGCTTCTTAGAGTTAACCCCGTCTTTGATCTTCTCGATAACGCGCTCAGGTCCAACAAGGTATGGAAGCTCTGTTACTACTAGAGCAAGTTTTCTAGGGGAGACCGACTCGATTGTAACTCTCGCTCTTGTCTTGAAGCTTCCACGACCAGTTTCATAAGCTTCCTTGATTCCATCTGTGCCCATGATGATTCCACCTGTTGGAAGGTCAGGACCTGGAATGTATTTCATAAGATCAGAGGACTCAAGCTTGGTGTTGTTCAGGAGCGCTATGGCTCCGGCGATAACTTCACGCATGTTGTGTGGCGCCATGTTGGTAGCCATACCCACAGCAATACCTGCTGAGCCATTTACTAAGAGGTTAGGAAACGCTGCAGGAAGAACTTCTGGTTCGGACAGTTGGGCATCATAGTTTGGCTTGAAATCTACGACGTCTTCGTCAAGACCTTCATTCATGAGGAGTGCAGCTGGAGCTAAGCGAGTTTCGGTGTATCTGGCAGCAGCAGGACCATCATCAAGGGATCCGAAGTTTCCGTGCCCATCAATCAGTGGTACTCGAAGGGTAAAGGCCTGGGCCATACGGACCATCGCGTCGTAGATGGCTCCATCACCATGAGGGTGGAGCTTTCCCATCACCTCACCGCTTACACGGGCTGATTTGACGTGTCCTTTATCTGGTCTAAGGCCCATTTCGCCCATTTGGAAGATGATTCTTCTCTGAACAGGCTTCAGGCCATCTCTAGCGTCTGGGAGCGCTCGAGCGTAGATAACAGAGTATGAGTACTCGAGGAACGATTCACTCAGCTCTTCGATGAGTTCTATGTCAACAATTCTCTCGTCAGGGAATCGCTCCGTAGGCTTCTGCTCGGTCATAGTCTTTCGTCTTGAATCTACTGCCGTGTGGCAGACTTGTCTCGATGCTTACGATGTTACCTTCAGCCCCTAAATCATTGGGGAGGCTTGGCGAGGTGTTGATAAGCGCCCTAAAGTCAGCATCTGGAGAGACAAACACTCTAGGTCTACCTTCAAGACGTTCAGTCTGCGTGATCCTTGTTGACGGTCTTGGCAGCACAAACCTCAAGAGCGCTGCTGGCCATGCAAGGTTTCTAAACTCTCAACAGTCCGATTCAGCGATGTGTTGGTTCCCAGCAACAACATCTACTTCAATCACTTCATTCGCAACAGCCTCTAACCCCTGGGATAACGGCTTCCTTGGCTATCAGGTTTTCAATAGAAGCACTCAGACTCCAATGAACCTGCTCTCCGGCTGGAAAGAGTATGCGGAAGGCGAGAACTATCAAGAGGCATCGACCATTGCAGAAATCGCATTAGCTCGTGGAGTTGCTTTTCATACCGTCGCTCCATCTGCCTATGAACGTTCAGGCTTCACTGGTGCAACCATGCGTGGAAGTGACTTCCACGGGATAGACAGAGTTGCAGACAGATTCACTGAGGCGCTGACACTTTTAGCTCAGTCAGAGGCAAAGGTTATCTACCTTTACATCCCTGAACTTGATCAGCTTGCCCACGCGAAAGGTTCTGAATCTACCTCTTGGTTGAATCAGCTCGAAGACCTGGATTCGCTTGTGAGAGATTTCGTGTCTTCTATCCCTAAGGGGTCAGGTGTAATCCTTACAGCAGATCACGGTGTGGTTGATGTCTCTAAAGAGAACCACATATACCTAGACGAACTGATTGCAAAGTCTGACTTCAAATTTGTCGGTGGGGATACTAGATCCCTCTATCTCTACTTCGAGGATGCTGTCGATAAACATGCTGCAAGAGAACTACTTGAAGACCGCTTGGGAGATTCCTGTTACATCTGCACACCAGATGATGTCATCGCAGCGGGGTATTGGAATACCTTGAGTGCAAAGTCTGAGAACGTTGCTCCCGATTTACTGGTGCTAGCACGAAAGAGAGTTGCTCTATATCACCGAGGTTTTGCGAAGGTGAAGTCTCTAGAGATGGTTGGGCACCACGGTTCGATTACAAATGAAGAGTTAGCTATACCGCTACTCAAGTTTTGCTTCTAGAAAGTTTCTTCGTCTTCTTCTTTAGTTCCGAATAAAACTTCAGCCCAGCGACTCGTGGTTTGTGGCTTAGCAGGTTCCGCTTCGCTCGTCGCTAGAGTCTCAACTGTTTCTTCAACAACAAGAGTTGACTCGACTACAGGATCGATCTCTTGTTGAACAGGTTCCTCATGAGGAGCTTCCTCGAATACTTCTAATGGCTCTTCATCGAGAGGTTCATCTAGGTATGAAGTTTCAAAGATGGTCTCTGGTTCTTCTGGAAGAACACGGAGGATTGGTCTCGACGATGTGTCCTCTTGAACTTCGATGACTTCGGTCGGAGCTGATTCAGAAATCTCTGGAACAACACTCAGTGCGCTTGGTGCTTCAACCAGGGGAGTTGCTTCAATTACTGGGTGCACGAACGCAGTGGCTGGCGCAGGTTCAGCCTTTGGTTGGCTAGCGCTTTCGGTTGACCCCGAAGCTGTTAGCGGCATACCGTTCGAGAGTTGAATAGCACTTTGGCTTTCAGGAGTTAGCAATAGGAGTTTCGCATTGAAAGACCAGATTGCATAGGCAACGGAGCCATTGAGTTCATAGTTCACCTGAACTAACCATTGTCCATCGCTTGATTTTTTTGAAGTCCAGTTGAGAATTTTCGCTCGGTTGGTTGCGAGCCTGTCATCCATAACCAAGCCAAATTCGATGTGGGCTGGGTCAGCAAAACGATCTGTTGCAAGGTTGAGTCTTACGTTGCGAGCTAAGTTCACTACGTGATTTAGTTCGGCGAGGATTGGAGCTCCATACTTTCGAATGGCATCTTCATCAGCTGGGTTCTCAACTAGCAGCTGTTCGATGGTCTTACCGAGACGAATCTGCTCTTGAATCTCTCTAGGTGTTAGAGCCTTGCCTGCATCAGCTGGCTTACGAGCCTTGAGTGCCTTGAGTAGATCTTCAGTTATCTCAAGTGAGTGTTTAGAACCATCAGGTGCTTCTAATTCCAGGTGGCTTGTTGACACACCGGTAATACGTAAATCAGCCATTGCTAGCCCTCCTGTGCATAGTTTTGCACTCATATCAAGGTTTATCTGGTTTATTGGAGGTGTGCCGCGACACGCCAAAGGGTTTGATTACCTGAGAACTTGCTGATTATGGTCTCTAATGTATTTGCATTATTGGTTTAGATGCGTGAGACTTCCTGCGCCTACCTATTTTGTTTGAAAGGAAAGTAATTGGCTACCGATTACGATGCCCCGCGTAAGAATGACGACGACACAGAGTCGTTAGAGGCGATCAAGGACAGAATCCCTGAGGGCACCACAGCTAGTTCAGACGTTGATGACGCTGACCACTCTGATTCGTTCGCAATCCCTGAGGTTGCTAACGAAGAGTTGGACGTCGTCGTTGTTCCTAAGCAGGAAGATGAATTCACCTGCAGCGAGTGTTTCATTGTGAAGCACCACTCGCAAAAAGCGCGCAAAGACGGCCAGTACGGGCCTGTTTGCGTTGACTGCTCTAACTAGTTAGATCCACAAACTTCTTTGCTACTAGCTCCGGATTTCTGCTGGAAATTAGCCAGTATGGGGTCGGGTCATTCGGGTCGTTCAACTCAACCTTTAGCAAACCCTTAACGCCTACCTGGAATCTGACGTATGCGGATGGGTTCAACTTTGGCCCCTTCTCTGACTGCTGAGCGCTTGCCTCTATTGCAGTGATTCCCTTTACATACTGGGTTGGGATGCTGACCCTGCCGATGCTCAGTGACTCTCCAGAGAGCGTGAGTGTTGGTGCCGCAAATAGTCCTAGGAAAATGATCACAATCTCAGATACTACGAATGTAATAAGTGCCCAGAAGTCATCGAATGCCAAAACAATCAAATACAGCGCTGCTGGCGCAAAAAGTGTGGCTAAAAAGAACGAAAGTCCTGGGAACACCCGTTCGCTGTATGAGGCTAAGTTACTTGTTTTGGTCATGCGTTTAGAATACGACCATGACAAGTATTGATGTGTTAATCAGCGGCTCGGAAGAGTTCCTGCCAGTTATGGGTAACCCCGGTGATGCTGGATATGACCTCAGAAGCACAATAGACATCAGCATTGAACCTGGTGGCAGAGCGCTAATCCCTAACGGAATAAGCATCGCCTTACCGGCAGGATATGTTGCTTTGGTCCATCCGAGAAGCGGTTTAGCGGCTAAACACGGTGTAACTGTTCTAAATGCGCCTGGAACTGTTGACGCCGGTTACAGAGGAGAACTAGCTGTTACTCTCATCAACCATGGTCAAGAAACTTTTGAAGTCAAGCGCGGTGATCGTATCGCTCAGATTCTCTTCCAGAAATTCGAAACGGTGAACTTTGTGAAAGTGACAGAACTACCAGGCTCGCAAAGAGGCAGCGCTGGATTCGGTTCAACAGGAGTGCAGTAATGAACGAACTGTATCCAAGCTCGCCTAATGGCCTTCTTGGGCCTTTTGATGAATCAGATCCAAACGCACCAACCGAACTAGCTGAGTTCGGCTCCATTGCGTTCCTGCCGAACCCTCGTGTTGCCGTAAGAGCTGAAATTGAAGAGGGAACGGGGCGTATGGTTGCTTTATCCTTCGACTATTTGGACAGCACTCTTCAAGTGCAGGCATTTGCAAGTCCTAAGGGTGAATCTCTGTGGGACGAAGTCCTGGGAGACATCACTGCAAACCTTGAGTCTCAAGGTATCTCCATCGAGAGACACTTGGGGCCCTTTGGAACTGAGATTTACGCTCACATTCCAATCAGTCAGGACGAACTAAAGCCAGTGCGAATGTTTGGTTTATCCGGTGACAGATGGTTGCTTAGAGGTGTGATCTCGGGTTCTGCAGTCTCAGAACTAGAGCCAAAGAACGAACTTGAGGGAGTGTTTAGAAGCATCGTTATACGCCGAGGGCAAGTTCCACTTCCACCAAGAGAATTGCTCCCGCTTTCGCTTCCCGAAGGTGCCATCGTTCCTAAGGCTAACTAGTGTCAGAAGAAAAGAAATCCAGTCAGGCGGCGAAGTATGGTCTTCGTAAGACAGACGACGGTTACCAACTAGATGCTAAGAGCCTTCTTGGGAGCGTCGGTGGTGTTCAAGGCCTCGTCGAAACAACATTGCCTGGCTTCCTCTATGTTCTAACTTTCACCATCACCCGAGATGTTGTGATAGCAGCATCCGTCGTTGGGGTGGCTGTTTTGGCTCTAACAATTAGGCACTTCGTCCTGAAGCGACCTTGGACTCAGCTAGTTGGATCTCTCGTAGGTGTTGGGCTGGCCATCTGGCTAACACTTCGTCCTGGAGGTCAAGCAGGGGATTTCTATCTCAAGGATTTCTGGATCAATGCAGCTTACGGTTCGGTCCTGCTGCTCAGCGTAATCGTCCGCTTTCCGCTAATTGGTGTGCTTATGGGCTTCCTGACAAACCAGGGACTTTCGTGGCGAAAGGACCGCAGAAAGGTGCGCTTTTTTGACCTCGTAACTCTGCTTTGGGTGGGTTTATTCGCCACCAGGCTTATCGTCGAGGTCCCTCTATACCTAGCAGGAGATGTGGTTACTCTTGGTTTTGTGAAGATTGTTTTGGGTCTCCCGTTCTATCTCACGATGATTTGGATCTCATGGCTTCTGCTCAGAGGCGTGGTCAAGGACGAACTAGATGGTAATTTGGACTAAGAGAATTCAGTTATGCCCATAGGAGTTGGCTTTGTCCAAGATAGATAGTTTCAAATCAAGTTCCATTTTGGATGTCAACGGTAAGTCGTACCGCATCTACAGACTGGACAGTGTCCTAAACAACCCTCTTCCTTACTCCTTGAAGATTCTTCTGGAGAACCTACTTCGCACCGAAGACGGTGCCAACATTACTGCAGATCACATCAAGGCAATTGCTAACTGGGATCCAACTGCAGAACCTGACACTGAGATTCAGTTCAGCCCAGCCAGAGTAATCATGCAGGACTTCACAGGTGTTCCGTGCATCGTTGACCTTGCAACTATGCGTGAAGCTGTTGCAGATCTTGGAGGAGACCCAACCAAGGTAAACCCACTTGCTCCAGCAGAGCTAGTTATTGACCACTCAGTTGTGATTGACGTAGCTGGAAGTGCTGACGCGTTCGAGAGAAACGTCGAGTTCGAATACGAGCGCAACGGTGAGCGCTACCAGTTCCTTCGCTGGGGCCAGGGTGCATTCAACGATTTCAAGGTGGTTCCTCCAGGCACCGGTATCGTTCACCAGGTCAACATCGAATACTTGGCTAGAACCGTAATGACTCGTGAAGTCAACGGCGAACTAGTGGCTTACCCAGATAGCTGTGTTGGTACTGACTCTCACACAACAATGGTCAATGGTCTAGGTGTG
>RFNI01000207.1 GCA_009927245.1 Actinomycetota bacterium
GTTAGCCAGACTACGACGTTTGCTACTTCTTGAGGAGATGCGAATCTGCCAGCAGGAATCTTACGCTTGTATTCGTCTTGGGTCTCAGGGCTAAGTTCTGCAGTCATGTCGGTATCGATAAACCCAGGAGCCACTACGTTAGCTGTGATGCCACGACCACCTAGTTCACGAGTCAATGATCTAGCCATACCGACTAATCCACTCTTAGCTGCTGAGTAGTTGACCTGACCTGCGCTGCCCAAGAGTCCAACAACTGAGCCAATGAAGACAACGCGGCCATACTTGGCCTTGATCATGCCCTTAGTGGCGCGCTTCAGGACTCTGAATGCACCTGAAAGGTTGGTGTTTAGAACTTCTTCGAATTCTTCATCGGTCATACGCATCAGCAGGGTGTCTCTGGTGATTCCCGCATTCGCAACCAGAATCTCAACTGGACCTAGCTTCTCTTCAATCTCTGCAAAGGCCTGATCAAGGGATGCAGCATCAGTAACGTCAGCTTTCACACTTAGGGTTCCAGCAGGTCCTTCGCCACTACGAACAGTGACAGCAACTCGATGCCCTTGGGCAACAAATGCTTCTGCGATTGCTTTACCGATACCGCGGTTGCCACCGGTTACTAAAACAGTTCTTGGTTGTGTCATTTTTAGATTTCGCCTTAGCAGTTAAGAGAGATAATTGGCGTACAAGTAAAAAGTATATAACTTGGCTTGAATATGCCTCTGATTTGAGAGGCAAGCGATCAAAAAGGAAAGAATTGGACCAGCCCCAGGCAGTTACCTCAGTTGAGGAATCTCCGTACCAAGAGCGTCGTTCACGTTTCATCAAATACACAATTGCCATGGTTATCAGGGTTATCTGCATAATCCTTGCTGTGGCTATTCCAGTTAGCTGGCTCACCTTCGTATTTGTAGCTGGAGCAGTCTTTCTTCCATACTTCGCGGTTGTCATTGCTAATGCACAGGGTCCTGGAACTGCCTCGAAACGAGTACCAGTTGCTGAAGCCCCTACCTTGAGCATTTCAGCAGATGCTTTCAGAGCTCCTAAGCCTTCAGATGACCGCAAATAGAGCAGTAGTAACCCGCTGGTTGACTTGGATTTCCTTGGCAACAATGTTCTCCACTGCCTGCTGGTTCTTATCCCAGTGGCAGTTCGCTAGGGCTGAAGAAGTCCAAGAGGCTAATTCAATAGTTCTAGCCAACTACGAGCGCACTCCGGTAGCGCTTGAAGAATTACTCCCCCAAGAAGCTACCTGGGATAAAGCTCTTGAGTATCGACAGGTCAAAGTGTCTGGCAACTATCTGCCTGAGGACACTTACCTAATTAGAAATCGACCTAATGCTGGTTATCCAGGCTTCCTTCAACTAGTTGCCTTCAAAACCGATAGTGAAACAATCATCTGGATCGAAAGAGGTTGGCTTCCAACCGGAAGCAAACAGGATGCTCCGGATTTAGTGCCTGCTGTTGATAAAACTCATCGAGAAATCACAGTTCGCCTTCGCCCCACCGAACCAAAACTAGATCGTGGTGCACCCGTAGGGCAATTACCAAGTATTGATTTGGTTGCAGCCAGTGTTGGTCTATCAGGTTCTGTGTATGACCAGGCCTACGGTCGCCTTGTGACAGAGTTTCCAGAATTACCTAAAGGCGAAGCAATGCCTATGCCTGAACTCAATCAGGGCAATCATCTAAGTTACGCAATGCAGTGGCTGCTGTTTGCTCTAATGGCTTTTGGTGCTGTCTACTGGACCATCGCTCAAGATCGCAGAAGAGCAGCAGGGCTTGCACCTAGAAAGCTAAAGTTCCTAACCAAAGATTCCGACGCGGAAGCAGAAGATAAGATTCTCGGTTAAACAAAAATGACCGCACCGAAGTGCGGCCATTCCTGTTACCTGTTAGTCATTCTTGAATGCTTTCAGAGCAAAGATTCCAAAACCAACCTTGTTTACAACATCTGCAACTACGTAGATGATTGCAGCTGAACAAACGGCTAGCTTCACAGTCTCCGCATCAGGATTGTTTAGTTCTAAAATTTCCTGAATCGCAGTTCCAATTGGGTAAACCATCCAACCGAAGATTACGAACTTCTTCATATTAGAGATCGCAGCCTTCACAGCAGCAGTTCCCTTAGTCGGCTTTAGCTGCCACAGGGTGTATGCGATGTAAACCCAAGCTGCCGAAGAGATTACGAAGTTCACGTAGTTGCCAATTGAGCCAGCAGCACCGACTTCACCAAAGTATCCGGTCACAATCATCACGATGTCAGCAAGTACTAGGCGGTAGGTCAAACCTTTTTCTGCGCCAGCAAGGCTGGCAATTAAACCAAACTCAATCAACAACAACGGAGTGGTTAGAACCCAGTCGAGGTATCTAACCGGCATTGTGTTGGAAATAAGGTAAACATCCCCTGCGAATGGGAAAGAAACCATATCCTTCATCAGCGAATAAAGGATTGCAGCAATGAAAGTAATTAGAGCTGCGTAGGTAGCGCTTGTGCGTCCTTCACCTTTGAGTTCACCGCGCTCAAGCACAAAGTAAAAAGTTCCAGCTGCCATAGCAACGAAGCCGAGCATAAACATTGCTTGCGTGATAGTAAGTAGATCCATAATTCGTTCCTTTCGGGTAACTTTCAGTTCAACCCTATTGGCACTATTTGGAAAAAGTCTTTAGGAGAGAACAATCAAGTCGCGGTAGCCCTCGTTCCAGAGGTCTTCCTGACCGTCTGGCATTACTAGTACTCGCTCTGGATTTAGAGCATCAACGGCACCAACATCGTGAGAAACCAGAACAACTGCTCCGGTAAATGAGGCAAGTGCACTCAGGATCTCCTGACGGCTAGCTGGGTCTAAGTTGTTTGTTGGCTCATCCAAAAGAAGAACATTGGCTTTAGAAACAACCAGTGAGGCTAACGCTAGACGAGTCTTCTCACCACCGCTTAGAACACCAGCGAGCTTGTTGACATCATCACCGCTGAAAAGGAATGACCCCAAAACCTTTCTAGCCTCTGTGTCAGGAAGCTCGGGAGCTGCATACTGCATGTTCTCTAGCACTGTCCTAGTTACATCCAGAGTTTCGTGCTCTTGAGCGTAGTAACCAATCTTGAGTCCGTGGCCTGGATCGATTGAGCCAGTGTCAGGTCCCTCTACCCCACCAAGAATTCTCAACAGAGTAGTTTTACCTGCACCGTTGAGACCAATGATGACAACCTTTGAGCCTCTATCAATTGCTAGATCGACAGCTGTGAAGATTTCTAGTGATCCGTAGCTCTTACTCAGATTGTGTGCAAACAGAGGTGTCTTGCCGCAAGCCTGCGGTTCAGGGAAACGAATCTTCGCAACTCTGTCAACTTCTCTAACATCATCAAGACCACTCAGAAGTTTCTCGGCACGTCTTGCCATCTGGTGTGCTGCCGATGCCTTAGAAGCTTTAGCTCCAAACTTAGCTGCTTGAAGTTGAAGTACGCTTGCTTTCTTTTCAACAGTTGCTCGTTCACGCTTGCGTCTTTCTTCATCTGACTCGCGTTGCTTTAGATACTGCTTCCAACCCATGTTGTAGATATCGATGACAGCTCGGTTCGCATCTAAATAGAAAACTCTATTAACTGTCTCTTCAACGATTTCGATATCGTGACTGATGACGATTAGCCCACCCTGGTAGTTCTTTAGGAAATCCCTCAACCAAATAATGCTGTCTGCATCTAGGTGGTTAGTTGGCTCATCGAGAATCATGGTGGTTGCTGCAGAGAAAAGGATTCGAGCAAGCTCGATTCTCCTTCTTTGACCACCAGATAGTGTTCCGATCTCTTGGGCCAAGACGTTTGGCTTCAAACCTAGGTTGGAAGCAATCGAAGCTGCTTCTGCTTCAGCTGCGTAACCACCATTAGCTTCAAATTGGGCTTCTAAGCGCTCGTAACGAGCCATTGCGGCGTCATAGACCTTCTCATCGACTGAAGCCATTTCTTCACGAGTCTGCTCAAGCTTGCGCATGATGGTTCCCAAGCCTCTTGCATTGAGGATCCGGTCAGAAGCTAATTCGTGGAGGTCTCCCGTGCGAGGGTCTTGAGGTAGATAGCCGATTTCCCCGACTCGGTCGATAGTTCCAGCACTTGACTGGAAATCGCCAGCGATTACCTTGGTCAATGTGGTCTTACCTGCACCGTTACGGCCGACAAGACCGACCTTGTCCCCCTTGGACACCTGGAAGGTTACTCCAGACATAAGAACCCTAGGACCAATGGTGATCTCAAGGTCACGCACGCTAATCATCGGTCTCCAATGGGTTGATTGCAAAATCAAACGGAATTGCGTTTGAGTGCAGGTTCTACCCTAGTATTAATCAAAACGTTATCTTGACGAAAGGCTCGCTGTGTCAATTGCACAAACCCAAAACATCACCCTTATCGACAAATTGGTTTCCAGAACCCTAATCAATAACATCATCTTGGTGGTGGCTGGTGTTGCACTAACAGCCCTTTCAGCCCAGTTAAGCATCCCTGCGTTGCCTGTGCCTTTCACTTTCCAGACTCTCGCTGTTCTAGTAATTGGATCAACCTACGGCGCTGCCAGAGGTGCAATCACTATGGGTGCCTACGCACTCGTTGGCGCTTTAGGTCTTCCTGTTTTCGCGGATGCCAGCTCAGGTTTGAATGTCCTGTTTGGCTATTCCGGTGGATTTATCATCGGCTTTATTTTTGCTGCCGCACTTGCTGGAAGACTCGCCGAACTCAAGTGGTCTTCAAATGTATTGAAGGCACTTGTTGGTTTCGTAATGAGCACAGTAGTTATCTACGGTCTTGGTATTCCAGTACTTTCAATGAATGCTTACGATTCAGATCTTCTCGCTGCAACCCAGGGCATGTTGCCTTACCTCGGTTGGGACTTCGTCAAGGCTGTTATCGCAGCGGGTCTAATCCCAAGCGCGTGGTTGCTAGTAAAGAAGCTAGATAAGAAAAACTAGATAGCAAAGCCGATAGCGCGCATTTGCTCTTTGCCGTCATCGGTAATCTTCTCTGGACCCCATGGTGGCATCCAAACCCAGTTGATTCTGAACGCTTCAACAACACCATCTAGAGCCATACCCATTTGCTCTTCAATAACATCGGTCAAAGGACATCCTGCTGAAGTTAGGGTCATGTGAATCAACAATGAGCCATCTTCAGAGAGCTTCAAGTCATAGATAAGACCCAAGTCAACTATGTTGACACCAATTTCAGGGTCAATGACTTCCTTGATGGCCTCTAGGACCTGGTCATACTTTTCTGGGGTTAGATCTATTTCAGTCAAAGACTAAGCCTTTACGTAACGGTCGTAACCTTCAGCTTCTAGACGGTCAGCAAGTTCTGGGCCACCCTCTTCAGCTACTTTTCCAGCAACAAACACGTGGACGAAGTCAGGCTTGATGTATCGAAGGATTCGGGTGTAGTGAGTAATAAGCAAGACACCAAGATCTGATGCTGCGTGTGCTCTGCTAACTCCTTCAGAAACAATCTTCAATGCGTCAACGTCTAGACCTGAGTCAGTTTCATCAAGGATTGCAAAGCGAGGCTTTAGAAGTTCCAGCTGAAGAATCTCGTGACGCTTCTTCTCACCACCAGAGAAACCTTCGTTGACGTTACGCTCTGAGAACGCTGCATCAATCCTTAGGTTATCCATTGCTTCACGAACATCCTTGATCCAGGTTCTAAGTGCAGGAGCTTCACCGGTAATTGCGGTTTTAGCTGTTCTTAGGAAGTTAGAAACAGAAACACCTGGAATCTCTACCGGATACTGCATCGCTAGGAACAACCCTGCGCGAGCACGCTCATCAACGCTCATCTCCAAAACGTTTTCACCATCTAGAAGAATCTCACCGTCGGTGACGTTGTATTTCGGGTGACCTGCAATTGAGTATGCAAGGGTTGATTTACCTGAACCGTTAGGCCCCATAACTGCGTGAATCTCTCCACTGCGAATGGTTAGGTCAACACCTCTAAGAATCTCTTTAGCACCCTGATCGGTGTCAACAGATACGTGAAGGTTCTTTACTTGAAGAATGGACATGTTCTCTTTCCTTGTGGCCTAAGCCTGATCGTATTCAATAAAAACTTCGTCATTTTCTACCAAGACTTCATAAACCTTAACTGGTTCATAAGCTGGCAAAGATAGTGGAGCACCTGACTCCAGCGAGAACTTAGCTCCGTGAGCCCAGCACTCGATGGTCTCGTTATCAACGAAACCTTCGCTTAGAGAAATCTCACCGTGTGAGCACTTGTCATCGATTGCGTGGAATGAACCATCAGGACTGTGCACGATAGCCAGAGCGTGATCACCAATCTTCACTCTGATAGCACGACCAGGCTTGATATCGCTCACATTACAAATTCTCAGTGCCATCACTAACCCCTGTTCAATTTCTCTTCGAGTAATGCAGTCAAACTTTCGATAAGTTCAGCAATTCCAGTCTTCTGAATTACTTCAACTAGGAAACCAAGAACAACCAAACGTCTAGCCTCATCAGGAGTGATTCCTCTTGCCTGTAGGTAGAAGAGGTGCTCATCATCGAAGCGACCTGAAGCACTTGCGTGTCCAGCACCTTCGATCTCACCGGTTTCAATCTCAAGGTTTGGAACTGAGTCAGCTCTAGTGCCATCAGTTAGAAGAAGGTTTCTGTTTAGTTCGTATGTGTCTGTTCCTTCAGCAATTGCACGAATAAGCACATCGCCAATCCAAACAGTGTGTGCCTTATCCCCCTGCAGTGCCCCCTTGTATGTAACGCGAGACTTACAGTTTGGTGCAGCGTGATCTACGAAAGGTCTGTTCTCTAGGTGCTGACCTGCTTCAGCGAAATAAACTCCGTTGAGTTCTACCTCTGCACCAGGACCTGAGAAAGTTGCAATCGGTGTGACACGAACTAGGTCTCCACCGAATGAAGCGACAGTGTGCTTTAGGAAAGCGTTTCTGCCCAATTTCGCAAACTGAGCTGATACGTGAGCTGACCCACTCTCCCAGTTCTGAAGTGAGACAAAGTTTAGCTTTGCCTCATCAGCAACTGAGATCTCTACGTTCTCAGCAAGAACTCCTAGACCTGAGTGCTCAAGAACAAGTGTTGTGCTGCTGAACTTTCCAGCTTCAACAAAGATGTGAAGTGCAGATGCAGTTGCTGAATCGCCCTTCACAGAAATGGTGATCTGCTCAGCGCTAACAAGTTCATCAGCAATCTTCACCAAAAGAGTTTTACTTGCGTTGGTGTAACCAGCTGCGCTAACTCTGTCTTCTGGAAGACCGATAGAACCGACAGGAGCTGCTGAACTCAAGATCCATTCGAAGCTGACCCCATCAGGGCCTGAGAAACTAACCTGCTCTGAATACTCTGCGAGAACTTCTGAATCTAGACCCTTTAGCTGATCTACGTTTAGGTATCTCCAAAGATCCTGCTGCTGAGTGATTGCAGGGAAATCTGCAACAGAAGTTGAACGTGGACGATCACTTCTAATCTGCAGTGGAACACCAGCGCCGTGGCTGTGTTCTGATAAACCGTGTTGAACCGGAGCGCTCATTAACCGACAGCGCCTTCCATTTGCATCTCAATCAGCTTGTTTAGTTCCAATGCATATTCCATTGGAAGTTCCTTAGCGATTGGCTCGATGAATCCACGAACAATCATTGCCATGGCCTCATCTTCTGCCATACCTCTTGACTGAAGGTAGAACAGCTGCTCATCGCTAACTCTTGAAACAGTAGCTTCGTGGCCCATGGTCACATCGTCTTCACGGACATCAACAGCAGGGTAAGTATCGCTTCTAGAGATTGTGTCAATCAGAAGTGCATCACAGCGAACTGTGTTTGCTGAGTGGTGTGCTCCTGGGTTAACGCGGATTTCTCCACGGTATGAAGTTCTTCCTCCACCACGAGCAATTGACTTAGAGACGATCGAAGATGAAGTGTATGGAGCAAGGTGAATCATCTTGGCTCCAGCATCCTGGTGCTGTCCTTCACCTGCGAATGCAACAGAAAGGGTCTCTCCCCTTGCGTGCTCTCCAGCCAAAATAACTGCTGGATACTTCATGGTTACCTTTGAACCGATGTTTCCATCAATCCATTCCATGGTTGCGCCTTCGTGCGCAACGGCACGCTTGGTTACCAGGTTGTATACGTTGTTTGACCAGTTCTGAATGGTTGTGTAACGAACGCGAGCATTCTTCTTCACGATGATTTCAACAACAGCTGAGTGCAGTGAGTCGCTCTTGTAGATAGGCGCTGTACATCCCTCAATGTAGTGAACGTAAGAACCTTCGTCAGCGATGATCAGAGTTCTTTCGAACTGACCCATGTTCTCGGTGTTGATGCGGAAGTAAGCCTGAAGAGGAATCTCTACGTGGACACCCTTAGGGACATAAACGAATGAACCACCTGACCAAACAGCAGTGTTCAGGGAAGCAAAC
>RFNI01000222.1 GCA_009927245.1 Actinomycetota bacterium
GATGTGAACTAGACCCTCGATACCATCGGCAACACGAACGAATGCACCGAATGGAACAATCTTGGTTACCTTACCTGGAGCGTACTGACCGATAGCGTGGTTTCTTGCGAATACCTGCCATGGGTCTTCCTGAGTTGACTTCAATGAAAGTGAAACGCGCTCGCGCTCTGAATCAACTTCAAGAACCTCAACGGTAACTTCCTGGCCGATTTCGACAACTTCTGAAGCGTGCTCGATGTGCTTCCATGAAAGCTCGCTTACGTGAACTAGACCATCAACGCCACCGAGGTCAATGAATGCACCGAAGTTCACGATAGATGAAACAACACCGGTACGGATCTGACCCTTAGCAAGATCTGCAAGGAAGGTTGTGCGGTTAGCTGACTGTGACTCTTCAAGAAGTGCACGACGTGAAAGGACAACGTTGTTGCGGTTCTTGTCTAGTTCAAGAATCTTTGCATCGATGGTCTGACCTAGGTATGGAGTTAGGTCACGAACACGACGTAGTTCGATAAGAGATGCTGGAAGGAATCCACGTAGACCGATGTCAACGATTAGACCACCCTTAACAACTTCGATGACCAAACCTTGGACAACACCATCGGTTTCCTTGATCTTCTCGACGTCGCCCCATGCGCGCTCGTACTGTGCGCGCTTCTTGGAAAGGATAAGGCGGCCTTCTTTGTCTTCCTTCTGAAGAACAAGTGCCTCGATGGTGTCACCAACAGTGACGATGTCACTTGGGTCTGCATCGTGGCGAATTGAAAGTTCGCGTGAAGGGATAACACCTTCAGTTTTGTAACCGACGTCTAGTAATACTTCGTCGCGGTCAATCTTTACAACGATTCCCTGGATAAGGTCACCATCGTTGAATGATTTTAGAGTTAGTTCGATTGCTGCTAATAGTTCTTCTGCTGAGCCAATGTCATTGATTGCTACTTGTGCAGGAGCTTTAGGGGTACTTGTCATGGAGAAAATATCTCGATCTTGTTTTTACTCGGGCCAAACTAAGACGCTTCTGCTTTAGACATAGGCAATCCCAGGTTGAACGTGGATAGGATTTTGGACCAGAAACTGGACCTTGGCCAGTCTAATGCCTTCTAAAGACCTGAAACAACAGCTATTAGAGACTCGAGGACAGCTTCTTCACTGAGCCCTGAGACCTCAATCGTGATCTCTTCCCCATGTTTGATACCAAGGCTGAGAATCCCCAAAATGCTGTTACCGAGCACCTTTTTACCAGTTCTATTGGTGATATGGACCAAATGACCGCTGGCAGCAACTGCTTTGACGAATTCAGCAGCCGGTCTAGCGTGGAGACCGACCTCAGTCATCACCTTAACCACAGCCTTAGCCATTAGTGGGCAGCCTCTCCCCAACTCTTGCCAACACCGACATTTACCTCAAGTGGGACATCAAGCTTGCTCGCCGAGGTCATCTCCTTGATAACAATGTCTTGGACTTGCTCAAGCTCGCCATTGGCGATCTCTAGCACCAGTTCGTCATGAACCTGCAGCAAGATACGGCTCTTAACACCAGCAGTTACCAGTGCCTTATCGACGTTGATCATCGCCAGTTTCATGATGTCAGCAGCAGTTCCCTGGATAGGAGCGTTTAGAGCTGCTCTTCTAGCGTTCTCTTTCAAAGCGAATATCTTGCTGTTCAGATCATCGAATGGGCGTCTACGACCATAGGTTGTCTTAGTGAAACCATCAAGCTTCGCTTCATCGACTACCTGAGCAAGATATCTCTTTACTCCACCGAAACGCTCGAAGTAATCAGCCATGAGCTGTTTAGCGTCAGCGTTTGAGATTCTCAGTTGCTTAGCTAATCCATATTCGCTTAGCCCATAGACCAAGCCGTATGACATTGCCTTGACCTTAGATCTCATCGCCGAGGTAACTTCCTCAGGTTTTACTCCATAGATTCTTGAACCTACGAACCTGTGCAGGTCTTCACCGCTCTTGAAAGCTTCGATTAGCCCAGCATCTCCTGAAAGGTGGGCAAGGATTCGCATTTCGATCTGTGAGTAGTCAGCTGTCAGAATTTGGTCGTAACCCTTACCAACAACGAAAGAGTCTCTAATCTTGCGACCACGTTCGCTTCTGATCGGGATGTTCTGAAGGTTTGGGTTCTCAGAAGATAAACGTCCGGTCGATGTTCCAGTCTGCACGTAGCTGGTATGGATACGTCCATCATCAGCAACTGACTTGATGATGGTTTCAACTATCTGCCTAATCTTGGTTAGTTCTCGGTGTTGTAAAAGTTTTTCTAAGAATGGATGAGCAGTCTGTTCGAACAATGTTGTTAGTGCTTCAGCATTGGTTGAGAAACCAGTCTTCACCTTGCTGGTTCCTTTCATACCCAAATCTTCAAACAGAACTGTTTGCAGCTGCTTAGGAGAAGCGAGGTTAATCTCTTTACCGATGATCTTGTAGCAGTCAGCAGCAATCTGTGAGATCTCAGCATCTAGCTCTTGAATCATCTTGTCTAGAGTCTTCACATCCAGTGTGATGCCGGAGGTCTCCATACGAGCCAAGGTGTGACTGCTAGGTAGTTCAATGTCTTTGTAGACAACAGTCTGCTTCGACTCAATCAACTTTCTGCCAACAGCTTCATTCAACTGGAATAGGTACCAAGCAAGCTCAGATGCAGTCGGTAGGCTCTCAGCGATCTCATCTGTTGCAGCAGCCAGTGAAACTCCTAGATACTCCTCAACAAGGGATTCAATCTCATAACCCTTACGTAGCGGGTTATCGATGTATGAACCAAGCAGTGGGTCATCGATTACTCCAGATAGCGAATCACCGATTTCAATGAGTGAGCGTTCGGCATTCTTTGAATCAAACACTATCTTCGGGCTCTCAGAAGCTAGGTATTCAAGAAGTGCTTTGTCGGACGTGGTGACTGTTCCGCGCTTATCTTTGGTCGCAAAGCCAACCTCGAGTAGTGAGCGTGAACCTTCTTCCTCAAATCGCAAGAAGACTGCAACAGACTCTTTGGCCTTCAGAACCGCTTTCAAATCTAGGGAGTTATCTTTAGGGAGATCTAGCGCCTCCTGCTTGACCACAACTACTTCTTCAACAGGGCTGTCGTCAACGACAACTGTTCTTGTTCCTGTTGTTCCTCGTGCTTTGAGAACACGTTCAAGCAGTGATCTGAAGTGAAGTTTGGCAAAAGTCTCGCGAACCTTGTCTTCCTCAACTGGCTTGAGAGTAAAGGCGTCAAAGGTGTATCCAACATCTAGATCTCTAACCAGATGGTTGAGTCTTCTGTTTCTAACAGCTAAGCCTTGGTGTTCTCTAAGGCTCTCTCCCACTTTGCCTGGTATGTCATGGGCTGCTTTTAGGACTCCATCCAAGTTTCCGTATTGAACTAGCCACTTAGCTGCGGTCTTAGGACCAACTCCAGGAACACCTGGCAAGTTATCTGATGTTTCTCCAACTAGCGCTGCGAGATCTGGATACTGCTTTGCGTGAATTCCATATTTCTCAACCACAGCTTCATCAGTCATACGGTTTAGGTTCATCACACCTTTGACTGGGTAAAGAATTGTCACATCATCCTGAATTAGCTGGAAGGTATCTCTATCCCCCGAAACAATCAGCACTCGATAACCAGCAGCTGATCCCTGATCGGCAAGGGATGCAATGATGTCATCAGCCTCATAGTTAACCTTGGTGAGTGTCACGATACCCATGGCTTCAAGTGCTTCAACTAGTAACTCTGTTTGACCATTGAATTCAGGAGGAG
>RFNI01000174.1 GCA_009927245.1 Actinomycetota bacterium
CGCCCCTAGTGCCTTTGTATTCCGGATACTCATCTGTTCTAAAAGACGATCTCGAGAGGTCGAATGCGACTGCCAAGTGTGTTGGCTTCTCGTTCTGCAGGATGTTGAGCATCATCGAGATGAAGCCGTGCACTGCATTTGTGTGCTGTCCACTTGGGATTCTGAATGAGTCAGGGCTTAGAGCGTAGAAGGCTCGAAATGCCAATGAGTGACCATCAATTAGCAGAAGGGTAGGCTTGGACATGTCCTAAGCCTAACTGGGACAACGCCCAACGATAGTGAAGCAACAGCTAAGGAATAGACATGGCAGAACACACATCAGCCGAGATTATGGCTTGGATTAAAGAGCGTGGGCTAGGTGAACTTGCTGAGAAGATGGGCATCGAAATCCTTGAGCTAACCCCGACCTACGGTGTTGCAACTATGCCTGCCGAAGGCAACCGCCAACCTCTGGGAATTGTTCACGGTGGCGCCTATGTTGTTCTTGCTGAGACCTTGGGAAGCATGTGTGCGACTCTGGCCGCCGGGGTTGGCCGTCACGCAGTGGGTATTGAGATCAATGCCTCACACACTAAGAGCGTTAAGGGTGGAATGGTTACGGCAACTGCACGTGCAGTCAACGTTGGAAGAAACTTAGCAACACATGAGATTGCAGTTGATGATGAAGAAGGCAATCGCCTATCAACAATTCGTATTACTAACTTCCTAAGAGATAACCGAAGCTAATCTGTTTTATCGGCTAATTGTTCAATGACAGTTAGAGCGACCTGCTTCATACTCAAGCGTCTATCCATTGACGCCTTCTGAATCCATCTGAATGCCTCTGGTTCATTCAGCTTCATCTTCTCGGTTAGTAAGCCTTTGGCCCTATCAACTAGTTTTCTAATCTCTAGCTTCTCTTGTGCTTCTTCAATCGCTTGATCGGCATCCTTCATTCGGTTGTGAAGGCTAAGTGCAATTCTCAGAGCAGGAAGTAAATTACTTGGGTTGAAAGGTTTAACGACGTAACTGTAGACACCTGCAGCACTTGCTCTATCAACTAAATCAGGTGAGCTAAAGGCTGTTAGTAAAACTACTGGAATCTTGAGTTCAGCCATAGCCTCTGCAGCTTGTAGTCCGTCAGTGCCTGGCATTTTGATATCTGTTAGCAGTAGGTCTGGCTTTAGTGCGACGGCGAGTTCAATTGCCCTAGCTCCATCCCCTGCTTGGCCAACCACATCGAAGCCACCCTCGGTCAGGGTCTCAACAATGTCTAGCCGAATGATTGCTTCGTCTTCGGCAACGACAACCCTAGGTTTTACCTCAGTGTTGGTGTCCATAGCAATACACTAGCGGGGCATCTAGAGTATTCACTGATGGTTTAGAATTAGAAACACTTGCCGAAGTGGCGAAATGGCAGACGCGGAGCACTCAAAATGCTTTGCCGAAAGGCGTGTGGGTTCGACTCCCACCTTCGGCACCAAGTAAAAAACCCCCGAATAACCGGGGGTTTTTCTACTATTTGGCGTAAGCCGGGGCTGCCCCATTTATTGCATCGCCGACTCTGTGGACTCTAAGTGAGTTCGTTGAACCTGGGATGCCTGGAGGTGTTCCAGCTACAACAACTACTTCATCACCGATTTTGGCGATGTTCTTACCTAGCAAGATCTCATCAACCTGGTGCATCATGTCATCGGTGTGCTTGACCTGTTCTACAAGGTGAACGTTTGAACCCCAGACCATAGAGAGTTTTCTTTGGGTTTCTTCGCTAGGCGTGAAAGCGATGGTTGGGATTTCGTGACGTAGGCGAGAAACTCTTCGCAGTGAGTCTCCACTCTCTGTAAAGACACAGATGAATTTAGAACCAAGAAGTTCAGCAATCTCCGCTGCAGCTAGTGTTACAGCTCCACCGTGGGTGTGTGGCTTAGTGCCAAGAGGTGGGATACGGCTTAGGCCGTTCTCTTCTGTTGACTTGATGATGCTTGCCATTGCTGAAACAGTTTCAACTGGGAACTCACCAACAGATGTTTCACCTGAAAGCATTAGACAGTCAGCACCATCAAGAACAGCGTTAGCTACGTCGCTTGCTTCGGCTCTAGTTGGACGAGAAGCCGTAATCATTGACTCAAGCATTTGAGTTGCTACGATGACAGGCTTTGCCCAGCGACGAGAAAGTTCAATTGCACGTTTCTGAACTAGAGGAACCTGCCAGAACGGAAGCTCAACACCTAGGTCCCCTCGAGCAACCATCACTGCATCGAATGCATCGATGATCTCTTCTAGTGCGTCAACAGCCTGAGGCTTTTCAATCTTTGCAATAACAGGAAGGAACTTGCCTTCTTCCTTCATGATCTCGTGAACACGAACAATGTCAGATGCGTTACGAACAAAAGAAAGAGCAATCATGTCAACACCGAGGCGGATACCCCAGCGCAGATCTTCTTCATCCTTCTCGCTAAGTGCAGGAACGTTTACTGCAACACCAGGAAGGTTAATGCCCTTGTTGTTGCTTACCTGACCAGGAACTTCAACGATTGCTGTAACAGTGGTGTCATCGACTGCAGTGGCACGAAGGCCAACCTTGCCATCATCAATTAGAAGAATGTCGCCAACATTAACATCGCCTGGCAGACCCTTGTGTGTT
>RFNI01000159.1 GCA_009927245.1 Actinomycetota bacterium
CCAAGACAAGAAAGCCACCTCTAGTAGGTGGCTTTCTTACTTAGACTGGTCTAATGACCCATTACCGCGGATACTCAAAAGCCCAAATCGCTGCCCTTATTGACCACACCCTGCTAAAGCCAGAAGCAACTCAAACAGACCTGGATCACTGCATCCAGACAGCTAAAGAGGCTGAAGCAAAGGCAATGTGCATTAGGCCAGTTGATGTGAAGTATTCAGCAGTCGCGCTAGCTGATTCAAATGTTCTGCTCTGCACAGTTATCGGCTTCCCTCACGGAACAGTGACAACTCACACCAAGGTAGAAGAGACCAAAGAAGCTGTTGCTAATGGAGCATTCGAAGTCGACATGGTCATGAACCTTGCTGCTTTTGCCAGTGAGAACTATGAACTTGTTCAAGAAGATATTGCAGCAGTTGTTAGAGCTGCTAAAGAGACAAATCCTAAGGCTGAGGTAAAGGTAATCCTAGAAACCTGTCTCTGGACTGAACCGCAGATCTTCCACGCCTGCCAGCTAGCAGAGCACGCTGGAGCAGACTTTGTGAAGACCTCAACAGGATTCCATTCTTCTGGTGCAACTGTTGAAGCAATCAAGACCATGAGACTGGCCGTTGGAGACAGATTGGGAGTTAAGGCCTCTGGTGGCATTAGATCCCTAGATGCCTGATTGATATGGCAGAAGCTGGAGCATCTAGAGTCGGCGCTTCAGGAACTACCGCAATTCTCAAGGAATTCACAGAAAAAGCTACTTCAAACTAACCCTTCCAAAATTAGGATATGACTATGAGTAATTCACACAACCCAGTAATGAACCGCATGCTTCCTGCAACCATTGAGAAAGCACAGGCTGAATACGATGCACAGTTCGAGAGCATTGTCTCAGCTCAGAAAATGACCGTTGGTGGCACAGCCATCAAGATCGTTGGTCTCTTTGCCCTACTACTTACCGGCGCACTAGTTGCTTGGAACGTTGACGAAGTCAAGGGTCTAATGATTCCAGCAGTCTTTGTAGCCCTTGGTCTTGCTCTTTGGATCTCCTTCTCTAAGAAGGTAAGACCAGGTGCAGTAATGGCCTATGCAGTAGTGGAAGGTGTATTTATTGGAACCATCTCATACTTCTTCGAGCAGGCTTATTCAGGCATCGTAATGAACGCAGTTCTTGGAACTCTAACTACTGCAGGTGCAATGTTCACCGCATACTCAATGGGCTGGGTAAAGGTAACCTCAAGATTCACTAAAGTAATGACCTTTGCTCTAATTGGCTACGCAGGCTTTGCTCTAGTAAACCTACTGGTAGGTATGTTCACAAGCTCAGCCGGTATCTACTCAACAGAGTTCGCTTGGATTGCTGGTCTAGTAGGAGTGGGCCTTGCTGCCTTCACCCTAAACCTAGACTTCGAAGACATCTCCCACGGAGCTGCTCTTGGCCTTCCAAGAGAGTATGAGTGGAAGGCAGCCTTTGGCTTGCTAGTCACCATGGTCTGGCTATACCTAGAGATCTTGAGACTTCTAGCTATCTTCAACAGAGACTAAGAAGCTT
>RFNI01000042.1 GCA_009927245.1 Actinomycetota bacterium
GAGAGTGTCATAGTCAGCATCTGGGTTAGCAAGTTCAGCGCTGATCTCATTGAATCGATCTAGTTTCCCCTTGATGTGTGAAACAGCTTCTTCAACGTTTCCCAGAACTGTTTTCTCTTCGTTCAGTGGTGGCTCTTGTAGCAAGATACCTACGCTGTGACCTTGAGCAAGTCTGGCTTCACCGTTAGAAGGAATGTCTAGGCCAGCCATGATCTTTAGAACAGTTGACTTACCTGCACCGTTAGGGCCAACAACACCGATCTTTGCTCCTGGGTAGAAGGCAAGGGTGACATCGTCAAGGATGACCTTGTCGCCGTGCGCTTTACGCGCCTTAATCATTTGGTAAATGAATTCAGCCATGGGATTGTTTTCCTCAAAAATAAAGGCGACACCCAACACGTTCAAGGTCGCTATGGATAAGTTTATCCAAGAACTGATTAGGCGTCAGGAGCCTAACAATGCTTGCTTGAAGTGTTGAGTATCGCCTTCTCCTGGGAGTGTGAGTTAGGGGAATCCACCCACCAGAAGTCTTTAGGCCATTACCTTCTTCTTGGACTTAGGCTCTTCATCCTCGAGCTCTTCTTCAACCTCAGGCTCAGGCTGGTCTTCGCGGACGTTGACTGTTCGAACAAAAGTCGATGAGCCCCAAACGAGGTCGTGCCCTAGGTTTCTGCTTCAATCTCAACGGATGTTCCAGCTCGTTCTCCGTTGTCCCAGTCACGAACTCGAAGTCTGCCCATAACCACTACTCGATCACCTTTTGAGACAGAAGTTGCTGAGTTGATTGCTAACTGACGGAAAGAAGTGACTGTGAACCAGTTGGTTTCACCTTCGGTCCAGCGATTAGCTTGCTTATCAAACTTCTTGGTTGATGCTGCTAGTCGAAAAGAGGTAATGGGTAAACCATCTTGGGTTACTAGGTGTCGAGGGGTGGTTGCAACCAAACCGGTTACGGAGAATGAATCAGACATTGAAAACCTTTCTTAGCGAGATCACCTTTTGGTGATGTCAGAAAGATTTACAAATATCTAGAATTCCTGCTCTAGTTATCCACAACTACTTCAAGTAGTCGAGGAAAGCTGCTCTGGTCTTAGCCATCTTGCCACTAACCACTGTTTGGCAATACGCATTGCCTGGGTTGTTAGTGAAGTAATCCTGGTGGTAATCCTCGGCTGGCCAGAAGATCTCGAGTTTGTTTAGCTCAGTGACGATTAGGCCATCCCAAACAAGTGCTGCCCGCTCAAGTGCTTTCTCAAAGAGAGCCTTTTGCTCATCGTCTGCATAAAACATTGCTGAGCGGTAACTTGTTCCGATGTCATTACCCTGACGGTTTAGCTGTCGTGGGTCATGCACTGTGAAGAAG
>RFNI01000200.1 GCA_009927245.1 Actinomycetota bacterium
TTGCGTTCTTGTTCAACCACGAGAAGTTGCGCGGTAAGAAGGTTTACCGAGCAATCATGATCCTTCCTTACGCATTCCCAGGATTCCTTTCCGCGTACGTTTGGGTAGGTCTACTTAACCGTGAGAATGGATTTATTAACACTGTTTGTTTGGTCAAACACCGGGCAGCGAAACTAACTTCCCATGGCTGCTTGAAGAGAACCCAGCAAGACTTGCAGTATTGCTTGTGAACCTGTGGCTAGGTTTCCCATACATGTTCCTAATCACTACAGGTGCGTTGCAGTCGATTCCATCAGAACTGAATGAAGCTGCAGAAATCGATGGCGCATCGCCATGGCAGAACTTCAGATTGATTAAGCTTCCATTGCTTCTTATCTCAATTGCTCCGCTGTTGATTGCATCATTTGCATACAACTTCAACAACTTCACGATTATCTACCTCCTCACCAAGGGAGGCCCCAACGATTCGGGAATCACGGATTATGACGTTGGTGGCACGGATATCTTGATTACCTTCGTCTATAAGATCGCATTCTCTGGTACCGGTCAGAACTACGGTCTTGCTAGCGCATTCTCAATTCTGATTTTCCTGGTGATCGCTACCATCTCACTAATTAGCTTCAGAAGAACCAAGGCTTTGGAGGAGATCGTCTAATGACTACCACAATGCAGAGAAAGAAGCAGAGCTTCAACCCATTCCGCTGGTTCATGAGAACTGGTTGGAGACACATGCTTGGTCTTGTTGTCTGTCTATACGCAATCTTCCCGATTCTGTATATTCTTTCGACATCCCTTTACCCAAACAACGACATCAACGACACAACAGTTCTGTTTGCAGAGATCTCACCAGCAAACTACATTGAGCTCTTCAACCAAGACACCAGACCTTTTGCTAGATGGTATTTGAACACCGTATACATCGGTATCTTTACCTCAATTGGTTCGGTATTCCTAAGCGCTCTAGCTGCATTTGCCTTCTCGCGCTTGAGATTCCGTGGGCGTCGTGGGGGTTTGCTTTCACTTATCTTGATGCAGATGTTCCCTTCCATTCTTGGATTGGTTGCGATCTTCGGTTTGATGAGTGACATTGGTCAGGTTTTCCCACAGATTGGTCTAAACACTCAAGCTGGTTTGGTCTTGGTTTACATGGGTGGAGCACTGGGTGCTGGAACGTACTTGATGTATGGATTCTTCAACACCGTACCGAAGGAAATCGACGAGGCTGCAACTATTGACGGTGCATCCACGCTCGAATCTTCTTTACGATAATCCTGAGACTGGTAGCACCCATCCTTGCCGTACAGATGCTCCTTAGTTACATCGGTGTCACAAGCGACTTCGTATTAGCCTCGATCTTGCTAACCGACCCTAACCAGCTCACCCTGGCAACTGGTCTGCAGCAGTTCATCAGCGACCCATACTCTAAGGACTGGTCTATGTTTGCCGCCGGTGCGGTGCTCTCTGCGATACCTAGCTTGGTGCTATTCCTGTTCCTTCAGAAATACATCACCTCGGGTCTCACCGGTGGAGCTGTTAAGGGTTAGTCCTAAACAGCTCTCTACCGGCCTTAAAGGTGGCTAGGACCTTTGTTTGAATTAGGTCTGAAGCCTTGAACGGGTTCTGGCTCAGTATTACTGCATCAAAGGGCTGACCTAGTTCCAAGGTTCCTGTGTTTGAGGCATTGAGCATTAGCTTGACGTTCTTTGAGTATGCAGTGATGCCCTGCTCAACAGAGATTGCTTGCGCTAGGTTGTGAGGTTCCTGGTGTGCATGCTCTTTGCGATTCACTGCAACAGCTAGTCCCTTGATTGGGTCGTATGTTGAAATCGGCCAGTCACTGGAGAAAACAGTGGTGACACCTGTTTCAAACATGTCTTTGAAGGCATAAAGGCTATCTAGACGGCTTTGACCCAATTGAGTCAAGCAACTAAGTAACAGCCCATTGTTTTGGGCCCAGTAAGGCTGCACACAAGCCACGACACCCAACGCGGTCATCCTGTTCAGCAGGTTCTGGTTAGTGAGTTCAGCGTGAGCAATTATTGGGGGATAGCTAAAGTCTTTGAGCTCTTCTAGGACATCTAGAGTCAATTCCGTTGCTGCATCACCAATGGCATGGACGTGAATCTGGAATCCGTTTTCATGAGCAAGAGCAATAGCGGTCTTGAGCTCATCAAGTTGCCAGGTGGCTTCACCATGATGATTCGAGGTTAGGTATGGATCCGAGACCAGAGCTGTTTGGCTCCCAAAAACTCCATCGGCAAAGAACTTGATTGATGTTCCCTTAATTTGTCCTTGTGTTACTTCGAGTGCTTCACGCATCTCGATGAAGTAAGTGATGTCTTCGCTAAAAGAAGCTGGGTCTGCTCTGAAGCAGAGAGTGTATTCGAGGTTCAGTTTCCCTGTCTTCCAAGCGGCTAGGTATGTCTCTGCCATCCCTCTGTCGATCCAGGCATCAACGCATTCAACGATTCCTGAGGCAGCTAATGCTGTATCTGACCAGAGCAGTGCTTCAACGTCTTGTTCTTGGGTTAACTTAGGTGCAAGATCCATTACCAACGACATAGCAGGCCATTCACGAAGAATGCCTGTTGGGATGCCGGATTCATCAATATCAACGCTGCCAGCTTCCAGCGTTGGAACAGAACCGTTCATAAGTCCAGCGACTTGGAGTGCTTCGGTGTTTACCCAAAGAGTGTGATGGTCATCACCGTGGAGGACTACCGGTCTGTCTGTAACTGCTCTGTCCAAGGTCTCTCTATGAAAACGCATATCTAGTGATCTATCGAATACAGCAGCGTCAATCCAATTGAGTGCTGGATTTGCCGATGCGTAATTCGAGAGTGCTGTAACAAGTGCATCTTCGGTTAGGCAGTTGCTTATGTCCAACCCTCTAGCTTCACGTCCTGCGAATAGCGGATGTGCATGTCCATCTCTAAAGGCAGGGGATAGGAACTTACCTGCTAGATCAACTTCTTGTTTCGCTGTGCTATCTTCGAAGACTTCTTGATTTACGACTAGTCCTTCAGCAGAGACAAATAGGGCATCGGTAAAGGTTGAGTTACCTAGGTAGATTTCGCCATTGTGAAACTTAGTAACCAACTAGCCACGCTCGTTGAGGTAGCAGACACCGCAGAGGGATTCGTAGGTAACTTCGACTCCATCGATAGCAACCTGATCTCCGTGGAAGATGAACTCTCCGTCAAACTTTCTACCGTTGAACATCGCTTTTCTACCGCAGCGACAAATTGTCTTTAGTTCTTCAAGGCTGTGTGCTAGTTCCATAAGTCTTAGGGAACCTGGGAAACCAACAGTCAAAAAGTCTGTTCTAATGCCGTATGCAAGAACCGGCACACCATCTAGAACAGCTAGTTCGAATGCCTGGTCTACCTGTTCTCTGGTTAGGAATTGAGCTTCGTCAATCAACAGGCAGGAGAGGTTCTTGATGCCGGGGATGATCAGGGAGTCATTCGCACGTTCGTGGGCTAGCTCACGAAGGTTAGCTTCAGGTGTTACTAGGAAATCGACTCTGCGGTCAACTCCGAGCCTAGAAACGATGGTTGAATCGCCCTTGGTATCGATGGCTGGCTTGGCAATTAGGACC
>RFNI01000082.1 GCA_009927245.1 Actinomycetota bacterium
GGTTCGGTAAGCAGCGTTCTTGATTGTTTGAACGGCTAGCGCTTTATCACCGTTGTGAGCACTTCCGTAGTTGGTGAATGCGGTGTAACCGCTAAAGAGAAGAACATAAACCTGGAAAACAATAAGGAACAAAACACCTGGAGCTAGATACTTAGCTGGTAGCCCACCTTTACGAAGGTAAATCCAGTTCACAACTAGAAGCACCGCGATGCTAACAGCTGTTGCTAACCATAGCTCTTGCGCGATTAGAACCATGATCATGGTTACGGCAATCGCGTCAGTGATACCTAGTGTGCCAAGCTTCCAAAGGATGCCCGCCAAGCTTGGGGTTTCAGATTTCCAAGCCTTGACTTTAGTTCGGGCCATGCTTTGTCCTTTCAAACTTTTCTCAAAGTTTGCCTTGAGAAAGTACTTCTTTTACTCTAATCAGCGAAACAGTGGGCACCTCATTTGAGGTGCCCACTACCGCAATTTTGTTAATTAGTTTTGTTGATTGCAGCCTGCAGAGTTTTCACCATGGTGGCCCAAGCAACATCAGGTTTAGCTTCCTTACCCTGAATGATTCTTGTCTGAGCCTTACCCCAAATGGTCCAAGCTGCATCCATCGCTGGAGAGTTAGGCATTGGGACGGTGTTAGCAGCGTTTGCAAAACCAGCAATGACAGGGTTGTCCTTAGCGCGGTTTAGAGCTGCTTTGTTAGCAGGAGTCTTGTTGAAGTTATCGTAAAGACTGAACTGGGTAGCTTCTGAAGACATGAAACGCATTAGGTCTACAGCTGCAGGTACGTTGGTTGTGTTACCAGGACCTGAAGCAACCATTAGGTAGCCTCTGATTCCTAGGAACTGCTGAGGCTTGATACCTGTAGGTCCGGTTGGGAATGGATCGATAGCGTAACCAGTTCCAATCTTCAAACCGGTCTTACATGCACCAGCACCGTTTTCAATAGCGTTGATGTTCCATGCACCGGTAACCCAGTACTTGATAAGACCAGTCTTCTTAGCAGGGTTCGCTGGGTTTAGGAAGTCACATAGGATCTTTGCGTTAGCTGGAGGACCAAAGAACTTGGTTCCCTTTAGCTTCAACCACTTAGCGAAGTTTGCACCGTTGGTGCCGCCCATACCAACGGTGTTGGTCCAGTCGCCCTGAGCATCTGAAGTGAAGACAGGTGCCTTGAACATGGTCTGGAATGGGTAGAAGTGGTAAGGGTCTGAAGTGGTAGCGCTGTAGTTGATACCTAGTTCGCCGTCCTTGATGTCATTTACAGACTTCAGTGGCTTTGGAGCCTTCTTGACGTTACGAAGAATCGCAATATTCTCGGTCCAACCTGGAACACCGTAGTACTTACCGTTGTACTTCATTGCCTGAAGCGCACCTGGAACGAAGTCGTCTTTGAAGTTGTTCGGTAGGTTTGCGTCAATAGGAAGTAGCACGTTAGCGGCAACCAGGTTACCGATCCAGTCGTGTGCAGCACCAGCAAGAATATCTGGACCCTGACCCTTTGGAACAGCAGTCTTAAGCTTGTCTCTAACTAGACCGAAGTCCTGCTCAACAAGCTGAACTGTGTATTCAGCATTGGCGTTATCCCAAGCAGTCACACGAGACTTGATTGTGTCGATAGTGCCCTTATCTGCCCAGACGGTCAGAGTAGAGGCAGCAGATGCTGGAGTACCGATAGAAACGCCGGCACCAACAACACCGAGTGCGGCGATTAGGCCAACCACTTTTCTAGTTGTTTGCTTCATTTTTCTTTCTCTTTCTTGTTTGATACTGCTGTTGAGTTTCAAGGACTTTATTTACTTGTATAGAACCAAGGTGCTGTTGGCTGGGACTGAAGCAGTCTTAGCCTTCTTCAATGTTGCAAGTGTGGTAACGCCAGCCTTGTCTCCCTGCACAACAACTTTCCAGTCACCAACACTTGGGAGGGTTACTTTCTGTGTGCTTGAGTTAGGGTTTGAGATCACAACTATGGTTGCCCACTTGTCCCCTGCAGCTTTTCCATTTATTGAATAAGCAAGAGTGTCGTTTGGAGCGGTAAGGAATTTCACGTTAGCTGTGATCGACTCTGGAGTGTTCATTCTGAAAGCAGGATGAGCCTTACGAAGTGCAATCAAACCCTTGTAGTAGTTGACGGTCAGAGCTTCCTTGACTCGCTCTGCCCACTTCAAGCTGTTGACTGAATCAGGCAAGTTGTAGCTGTTTGGCTCGCCCTCCTTAGAGCGAAGGAATTCCTGACCCGCTTGAATAAACGGCGTTCCCTGTGACAAGAACAAGATAGATGCGATCTGACGTGATTGCTTAGCAACCTGTGGTCTTGAGGTTCCACCGTTTACGAGCCATAGCTTGTCGAAAAGGCTTAGGTTGTCGTGAGCTTCGGCGTAGTTAACTGCCTGACCTGCGTCAAGTGTTAGCCAAGGAACCACAACGGTGCTGGTGCTGGTATTTCCAATAACTCCAGCCTTTACCGAGTTCAATGTGCCGTAAGGGTTACCGTTTACGAAACCAGGGTCTGAACCGTCTGGACTTCCCTTCACAGCATTTCTAATACCGTCGTTGAATGCTCCCAAGCCAGGCATGTTGACTAGCTGGCTTTGGATTCCTTGAGGAACACCAATCGATGGACCCATTGTCCAACCTTCACCGATGATTGTTGCCTTAGGCTCAACCGAGCTAACTCCTGCTCTAACTTCATTCAGAGTCGTAACATCCCATAGACCCATTTGGTCAACGCGGAAACCGTCAAGCTTGTATTCCTTGGTCCAGTACTTCATTGAGTCAACGATGAACTTACGAACCATAGGGCGCTCGGTTGCTACGTCATTTCCACAACCTGAACCGTTTGTTAGGTTTCCGTTGGCGTCACGTCTGAACCAGTAACCAGGAACAATTAGCTGCTGACTGAATTCAGTTGCGCTAGCTACGTGTCCGTAAACAACATCCATGGTCACACGTAGACCAGCTTTGTGCATTGCCATTACTGCGGTCTTTAGCTCCTTCACGCGAGCAACTGGGTTGTTCGGATCAGATGAGTATTGACCTTCAGGAGCATTGAAGTTCTTTGGATCGTATCCCCAGTTGAATGTTGGGCTGTCTTCAGAACCACCCGATGCGTAGTCATAGAAAGGAAGAAGTTGAACGTGAGTTACGCCAAGATCCTTGAAGTGGCTTAGCACAGTTGGACCTGATGCTTTTCCAACCTTGGTGCTTGTTCCAAGCTGCGCTAGACCTAGGAACTTACCTCGGTTAGCCGCACTAACTCCGCTTGAAGGGTCGATCGAAGCGTCACGAACATGCAACTCGTACATGACAGCGTCAGTCAATTTACCTGAGAAAGCTGGCTTAGTGTGTGTTGCCCAACCAGTTGGGTTGGTTGTTGCAAGGTCAAGAACAACACCCTTGTTTCC
>RFNI01000080.1 GCA_009927245.1 Actinomycetota bacterium
GGAAACTTCGCTGGCGGTCGGAGCCCAAACTCTGAACTTAGTTTCGGCTGCGCTGTATGTAGCACCTAGATCGTCACCTGTGTAGGTGTAGAGGTCTTTGAATGCCTGGCTAGTGAACACTCCGGCTGGAACTAGCTTCTTGCTTCCGAAAGCTCGAGTTGGATCTATGTCAGTGTGGTTCACATTTAGAACAGAACCAAGAGGGATGTCTGACGTAGTTGTAATCAGCCACTGCTTGTTGCTTGCAGTTAGACCACCATTGAGATCTTTAATCTTTTCCGCACTTGCAATCGCCGGAGCACCTTCACCAACAATGCTGAAACCAAGTCCAGCAGTTCCGTTTGCTTTGCTTAGAGTGACTTTGATTGTGCGAAGAGATTCAATTGAAGCGCCCCAGATTTCAGCTGGGATAGTGAAAGTTCTGTCTTTGTAAAGGTATGGGTCATCTTGCTTGATCCAAATCTCAGCAGACTTGTTTTCATCAAGATTTACAACTCTGTCCAGATCAACATCTTTCTTCCACTCGTCTTTCCTTCTAGGAATAAGTCCCAGCTGAGTCACGTTTGGGCTAATTGGCACCTGAGTGTCAATCTTCGCCCAGCCATCGCTATCTAGAACGTTTGAGAAGAATGGGGTAACTGTGCTCGCCGGAAGGTTGGCGGCACCCTTGAAAGCCCAAAGCCATAGCCCCCAGTCTCCGTAATTGGTCGGAGCGTTGCGCTTGTAGTGCACTATTAGGTGTGCGCACTGAGCTGTTGGGCAAGATCCAGCCGCTTCGGCAGGTGCGGAAACACCTGAAACCGGGGCTATTAGTGAGAAGGCCAGAACGGCCGGTAAAAGGAATCTTTTGGCTTTCTTGGTGATGCTGAATGTCATTTCTTCCTCAAAATATTCATCGCTTACATGGTTTACAACTGATTTCATTGTCTACCGCTTACATAGAGCCTAATTCTTAGGCTTTCGCATTGGCGGTACCTTTATCGGGTCGTTATGAAATCGTTTCCATACTCCCAGACAAAGAGAAGTGGGGCCCTAGAAATCTAGGACCCCACCGCGCTTTTGAAGGTTGAAACTAGTTCTGTGGAGCTGAGATAGTTACCTTCGCGTTTGCCTTGTCTGTTGCACCTGGGCCAGTACCAACACCGAATGCTGATGCCTGAACGAAGATGTTCCAAGTCTGTGCATCGTCACCGGCAGCAGGAGCTGTTACCGCGATGTCACAAGACTCTGGAAGACCAAAGCTTGCGTTAGCGTGAACAGCGGTTGTTGCCTTGCTCTCGATGGTACAGGTCTTCACAGTTGCACCCTTGATCGCCTTAACTTCGATCTTTGTAGGGAACATACCCTTTAGAGATGCAGCTGCTGGACGAACTGGAGTAACAGTGATGTTTCCGTTTGCGTAGGTTGCAGTTGCACCGTAACGACCAACGAAGGTAGGAACCTTGGTGTAGGTCTCAGCTGTACCGAAAGCTAGGTACAGATCGGTGATGTTTGGAGTTAGACCATTGTTGTTGTTGTCCTTCTTGTAGTCAGCTGACTGCACGCCAGCCCACTCGTTAGTAGGAGTTGAACGACGAAGGACCATACCAGCGTTTTCTGCGTAGACAGCCATGGTCTTAACGATTGCGTAAGCACCGTACTTGTCTTCACCCACGAATGGCCAACCGGTAACGGTAGCTCCAACCTTGCCCTTGTAAGGGTTGGTCTTTGTGGTTACCTTAACGGTCTTTTTGCCAACCTTCTTTGTTGTGACTGTAGTTACTGCATAGTCAGCAAGCTTAGAAGGTGCAACGGTT
>RFNI01000184.1 GCA_009927245.1 Actinomycetota bacterium
TTTTCTAGGTTTAGGTGAGTAACCCAGATTGGTAGCTGATGTGTAACAAGGACAACATCACCGCTTGATACTGACTCGGCGGCAGAGACCATCACGTCGTTCATTCTCTGCACGATGCTCTTATAGGACTCTCCCCAACTTGGTCTTGCTGGGTTTCTAAAGTGCCACCAGAGGTGGGGCTTTAGGGCTAGGTTCTTGACACCCATCTTCTTACCCTTGAACACGTTGGTTGGTTCGATAAGTCTCTGATCGGTTTGAATCTCTAGGTTGAAGAGTTCCTTGAAGGGGGCTGCTGATTCCTGCGCTCTATCTAGAGGCGAGGCAAATAGTGACTTTACTGGAGCGCTCTGGCTCTTTAGTTCCTCTGCTGCAGCTCTAGCCATGGCAATACCTGTCTCAGACAGGTGGAAGTTAGGTAGTTGTTCGTAGAGAACCCCAGTCGGGTTATAGACCTCACCATGGCGTACTAGATGGATACGATTGGCAGGCATAACTCAAGTCTATCGCCGACTAAACTTGGGGTTTAGGCGAGATTTGAACGAAAGAAAACACTATGCGTGAACGCATCCTGGTAAAAGATTTAGCTTCAAGAGAAGACGGACCGGTTCTAATCGGTGGTTGGGTGAAACCCTTAGAGATCAGAAGCGTATTCAGTTCATTGTTCTCAGGGATGAGACAGGTTCCGTTCAGGTTACCTACCCAAGACCTGCTGAAGTTGATGCCCTAGCTGACTCAGTATCAACCCTGACCTCAGGCTCATTTGTCTGGGTTAAGGGTCGTCTAGTCCACGATGAGAGAGTCAAACTCGGTGGCATTGAGATTCAGCTAGATGATCTAGAGATCATCACCCTGGCAGACCCTGAAACCCCTATTGCTGAAGACTCAGGTATCGATAAGCGTCTTGACTGGCGATACATCGACCTTCGTCGTCCAGAGATGAACCTAGCTTTCAGAATCCAAACCACCATTGAACATGCCTGGAGAACATACTGGGTCAACAATGGCTTCATTGAGATTCACTCTCCAAAGCTAATGTCTTCTCCTTCTGAATCCCATGCAGAGCTATTCAAGATGGAATACTTCGAGACTGTTGCATACCTAGCCCAATCTCCTCAGTTCTATAAGCAGATGGCGATGATGGCTGGCTTTGGTCGCATCTTCGAAATTGGCCCAGTGTTTAGAGCAGACCCTTCCTTCACTTCACGTCACGCAACTGAATTCACCTCAGTTGATATGGAAGTTTCCTTCATTGAATCTCATGAAGACATCATGAAGATGCAGGAAGACCTAATGGTTGCTGCTCTATCTGCGGTCAAGGAACAGCATGGGGATGAGATCAAGCGTCTCTACGATGTTGATGTTGTTGTTCCAACCACTCCATTCCCAAGAATCCCTCTAGCTGAAGCGATCGAAATCGTTGCTAAGCGTGGACATGAGATTACTCGTGGCGGGGATATGGACCCAGAAGGTGAAAGACAGATTGCAGCTCACGTTGCAGAAACTCTAAACCACGAGTTCGTTTTCCTAACTGACTACCCATCAACTGTTAGACCGTTCTACCACATGAGACATGCTGACAACGATCAACTAACTAACAGCTACGACCTAATCTGGCGTGGAACTGAAATCACCACCGGTGCTCAGCGTGAACACCGCATGGATGTTCTAATCGAACAGGCTAAGTCAAAGGGACTAGACCCTGCAGGTCTTCAGTCATACATCGACTTCTTCAAGTTCGGTGCTCCTCCGCACGGTGGTTTCGGTATGGGTCTTCTAAGAGTTGTAATGCTCTTGCTTCACCAAACCAACATCCGTGAAGTTGGTTACCTATTCCGTGGACCTAACCGCCTAGAGCCATAAGCCATGTTTGAACGTTCTGCCCAAATACAAGGTGTCAATGCCGCGTATACGGAAGAACAGCAAGCGTCCTATAAAGCGCAGCATGATGCGATAGCTGAAGCTATCGCTGATCAAAAGCGTAAAGGTGCACTCTTTAGCGACGTCGACGTTCAGAAACTGATAGCAGATCACTACAACTTCGTCAAACAGTTCTGGACACCAAACAAACAGGCATATAAATCATTAGCCCTGACATATGTTCTAGACCCGGCCTTCGAAGCAACCTATGAGTCGTTCGAGCCGGGTCTAGCTAAATACATAAAGAGTGCAATAGAGATCTGGGCTGACCAGAATCTTGACTAGCTATTACGCATCTTCTTTACTTCGTCTCTGGACATAAAAGGCTCACCCTTTATTCCGTAAGCCAGGTATTTCTGCAAAGAAATGAGACCTATTGCGAATACCGCAATAGTCGCCGCTCGTTGGTAGGTCAGCAGTTCCCAACCGCCTAACTCGATATCAGCATTTTCCCTGATGTATGTGTATGCGAGCCAGCCCACTACGCCGGCAACGATAATGCTACGGATGTTCTTATAGGCCCGTCTGTACGCCCTATCTCTTCGCTGGGTCTGATATTCATCAAGAATTTCCCTACCCTCGATTTGAAATACAAACCGAACAGAAATTGCCTGCATCACTAGAACTACAAGCAAGGCGATTATGTACTCCAGTAGTATGTTCTGCGTTGACCAGCCTACGATCAGCCCGCCATAGAGAACGATAAAGCTGAGTGTGCAGATAATAATTCGAGCAGGTGTGTTTCTGAAGCCGTCAAAGAAAGTGTCGTTTCTAAACCAACGCACTATTGAAGCGGTGAGTCTATTTCCAAACATCTCTGCTTTGAGTTCAATCATCTCTTCAAGAGTTTCTGGACTTCTTGTACCTGAATTCTTAGTCATTAGTTTTCCTCCAAACTGAAGATTTGTTCTACTTTCTTATTTAGCGCTTTGGCAATGCGCAAGGCGAGCACGAGGCTCGGGCTGTATTCGTTTCTTTCGATATAGCCGATGGTCTGATAGTGAACATCAACGGCATCAGCTAGCTGCTGCCTGGTTATGCCCGCTTTAGACCTGATTGCTTCGAGCCGGTTGAACACCAGCTCTTCATCTGCTTTAGGTTTACGTCCCATGTATGTAGCATAATTACTATGTAGTAATAATGCAACATT
>RFNI01000041.1 GCA_009927245.1 Actinomycetota bacterium
GGGGAGACGGTTAGGGCTGAGAGCATGCTCGCTCTTTCTAGTCGAAATGCCAGGTTGAGTCCTGAAGGACTTGCTGCAGCACCTGTTTTGTTTGAGGCAATGAGCTCTGCTTCGGAACTGATTGGTGAAGGGGTAGCGCCAGGTATTGCTCTGGAGCAGGCTAAGAAGCAGATTGAATCTCAACCGCTGGCTAAACTTGATTATCTAGCGCTAGTAAGTAAAGAGAGCTTTGCGCCAATTGCAGATGATTTCACAGGCATTGCCCTGATGTTAGTTGCGGCAGTGGTGGATGGTGTCCGACTTATTGACAACATAAGTTTTTATATTCAGGAGCAGGAATGAACCAAGAACCAGAAATGGTAGCTGAAGAGCAAGACCTACCTGAACAGATTGCTATTCGCCTTGCTAAGCGTGAGCGTCTGATTGCTTCGGGCTCAGAAGCCTATCCAGTGTCTCTAGAGATCACTGCAACCATCGACCAGGTTAAGAACAAGTACCCAGATCTTGATGTTGATGTTGCAACCGGTGAGACTGTTGGTCTAGCCGGTCGTGTGATGTTCCAGCGCAACACTGGAAAGCTTTGCTTTGCAACTTTGCAAGCAGGTTCTGGTGCACGAATTCAGATCATGCTTTCACTGGATAAGGTCGGCGAAGAGAACCTAGAGCAATACAAGGAATTAGTTGACCTAGGTGATCACCTATTTGTCTCTGGTGAAGTTATTACTTCTAAGCGTGGAGAGCTTTCTATCTTGGTTGATAACTGGGCGATGGCAGCTAAGACCATCAGACCACTTCCTAACCTGCACAACGAACTTGGTGAAGAGTATCGTGTTCGCCACCGTTACGTTGATTTGATTGTTAGAGATCGTGCAAGAGAAGTTGTTCAGATCAGATCAAAGGTCATGCAGTCTCTTCGTAAGACCTTTACACAAGATGACTTCATTGAAGTTGAAACTCCAATGCTGCAGACGATTCACGGTGGAGCATCAGCTAGACCTTTCAAGACTCACTCAAACGCTTTTGATACTGAACTGTTCCTAAGAATTGCTCCAGAGCTATTCCTAAAGCGTGCAGTCGTTGGTGGCATCGACCGTGTTTATGAAATCAACCGCAACTTTAGAAACGAAGGTGCAGATAGAACTCACTCTCCTGAGTTTGCAATGCTTGAAGCTTATGAAGCCTATGGTGACTACAACACCATGGCCGCTCTTACCCAAGCGCTTATTCAGAATGCGGCAATGGATGTCTTTGGAACACTGCAGGTTCAACTAGAAGATGGTGAAGTGAATGACCTCTCTGGTGACTGGGCAAGAATCTCAATGTTTGAATCTCTTTCAGAAGCAGCTGGAGTTGAAATTACTCCTGAGACAGATATCTCTGTTCTAAAGAAAGCTTGCTGATAAAGAAGGTCTAGAGATTGATCACCCACTACACGGTAAGTATGTTGAGGAACTGTGGGAGCACTTTGTAAAGGGAGATCTACAGAAGCCAACCTTCGTAATGGATTTCCCAGTTGACACATCTCCACTAGTTCGTAACCACAGATCAAAGCCTGGGGTAGTTGAGAAGTGGGATCTATACATCAGAGGTTACGAGCAGGCAACCGGTTACTCAGAGCTGGTTGACCCTGTCATCCAGCGTGAAAGATTCGTTGAGCAGGTAAAGCTTGCAGCAGCTGGAGACCCAGAGGCTATGAAGCTAGATGAAGAGTTCCTAAAGGCACTTGAGTTCGGCATGCCACCATCAGGTGGAATGGGTATGGGTATCGACAGATTGCTCATGAGCCTTACCGGTCTTGGTATCAGGGAGACCATCATGTTCCCACTGGTGAAGTAATGCAGACCTTTATTGACGCTCTGTTAGCCATCCTCCCCCCGCTAGGAATGGGAGTTCTGGTCTATTTCCTATTCAAGGGAATCATCGGAGCAGATGCTAAAGAACGTAAGGTCAGAGCTGAGATTGAGGCTGAGGAACGGGCTAAGCGTTCCCCCATTGGCGAACAGCCTGAATAAACAGGGGTAAACAGGGTTATCTTCTTTGTAAGCACATAAAAGTGTCAAAGGAGTAAAGATGTTTGAGAAGTTCACTGACAAGGCCCGTAGGGTAGTGGTTTTGGCGCAAGAAGAAGCCAAGTCACTTAACCACAACTACATCGGTACTGAGCACATTCTGCTCGGTCTTATCCACGAAGGTGAAGGCGTAGCCGCTAAGGCGCTTGAAGCGCTTGGTATTCTCAAGAAGCAGTTCGTGACCAGGTTAAGAGATCATCGGTCAAGGACAGCAAGCCACCAACAGGTCACATTCCTTTCACTCCTCG
>RFNI01000040.1 GCA_009927245.1 Actinomycetota bacterium
GCCAAGTACGTCTTACCGCAACCGGTTGGGCCAACCATCAAAATGTTTGACTTAGCAATCTCGATTGCATCATGCTCTTTACCTGAGGCAGTTAGAGTGCCGCGTGAGCGAATGCGCTTGTAGTGGTTGTAGACGGCAACTGAAAGTGCTTTTTTAGCCTGAGTCTGACCGATTACATACTCATCAAGAAACTTGAAGATTTCCTTTGGGCGAGGAAGCTCGAAGTCCTCAACTGGCTTAGCGGGTTTCCCCATCTCCTCAAGGATGATCTCATTGCACAGGTCAATACATTCGTTACAGATGTATACACCTGGGCCTGCGATGAGTTTGACGACCTGCTTCTGCGTCTTTGAGCAGAAGTTACATTTGAGCATGTCGCCAGATTCGCTGAGTCTAGTCATACCTTAAAGCCTACCTAGCAACTCAGACATTGGCCCTTAAGCAGAACAGGGTGCCACTTTGGGCACCCTGTCTAATAAAGCTTTCTAGGACTTTCTAGAAGTAAGAACCTGGTCAATCAAGCCGTATTCCAAAGCTTGAGCAGCAGTGAGGATCTTGTCGCGCTCAATGTCCTTGCTAACTTCAGCAACAGGCTTATTTGAGTGCTTAGAGATTGTCTCTTCCAGCCACACACGCATGCGCATGATCTCAGCTGCCTGAATCTCAATGTCAGATGCCTGACCACGTCCACCGCCACCAGAAGCTGGCTGGTGAATCAGAATGGTTGAGTTAGGAAGGGCTAGACGCTTGCCAGGTGCTCCACCGGCTAGCAATACTGCAGCGGCAGAGGCAGCTTGTCCTAGACAGACAGTCTGAATCTGAGGCTTGATGTATTGCATGGTGTCGTAGATAGCAGTTAGAGCTGTGAATGAACCACCAGGTGAGTTGATATACATAGTGATATCGCGATCAGGATCCTGTGATTCAAGTACTAGTAGCTGAGCCATGATGTCATCAGCTGTTACATCATCAACCTGTGCGCCTAGGAAAACAATTCTGTCTTCAAAGAGCTTGGTGTATGGGTCAAGGTGACGGTAACCGTAAGGAGTTCTCTCTTCAAAGAAGGAAGGATGTATCTGGCTTCAGGCATGTTGTTAGTTGTCATTGTTTCTGTCCCTTACTTCTTGCCTACGCCAGTTGAAACTGCTGCGAATTCTTGAATGTGATCAACGAAGCCATATTCCAATGCCTCTTGAGCATTGAACCAACGGTCACGGTCACCATCAGCCATAACTTGCTCAACGGTCTTTCCGGTCTGCTTTGCAGTGATTGCTGCTAGCTGCTTCTTCATGTCGTTGATTAGGAAAGCCTGTGTCTGAATGTCAGCTGCTGTTCCACCGAAACCACCTAGTGGCTGGTGAAGCAGAACGCGAGTGTTAGGGGTTAGGAATCTCTTACCCTTAGTTCCAGCAGTTAGTAGAAACTGACCCATTGATGCACACATACCGATACCAACGGTGACAACATCGTTTGGCACGTACTGCATGGTGTCGTATATAGCCATACCAGCGGTGATTGATCCACCAGGTGAGTTGATGTATAGGAAGATGTCCTTGGTTGAGTCCTCAGCTGCTAGAAGCAGCATCTTGGCGCAGATCTCATTTGCATTGTCATCGCGAACGTCATCGCCTAACCAAATGATTCGGTCCTTAAGCAGTCTTTCGAAGACATTGCTCAGTTGAGTATTTTCAGCCATCTATAGTTCCTCTATCTTTGTGTGGTGCCTCTTCAAGATAACCGAGGAAACCGCTAAATCTTCGCAGTGTTCGCCACAGGCAAATTTAGTCGTGGTCGTGACCCTCGTGGTTCTCAGGAGCAAAGCCATCATCAGTCTTAGTGAATTCGGCTAGGTCAACCTTCTTGCCATCGCTGTCGGTAACAGCTGCAGCCTCAAGTACAACAGATAGTGCCTTGCGACGAGCTACCTCAGCTACGAATGAAGGAATCTGACCCTGCTCATCAACTACCTTGACGAACTCGTTAGGCTCCATGCCGTAAGACTGGCTTGCCTGGATCAAGTACTGAAGCAATTCGTTCTCGTTGACCTTAACCTGCTCAGCTTCAGCAATTGCATCTAGCAACATCTGAACCTGGAAAGACTTAGTTGATTCAACTAGGACCTCTTCGCGGTGCGGGTCATCGCTAGCCTTGCCTTCGCTTTCTAGGTGACGCTCAACATCAGCGTTGATCAGTTCTTCTGAAACAGGAACGTCAACCAAAGTTAGTAGTTGCTCAGTTAGTAGTTCACGAGCCTGGAGACCCTGAGTGTATGACTTGCTTCTCTTGATCTGGTCTTCTATTGAAGAGCGAAGTTCCTTGACAGTGTCAAACTCGCTAGCCATCTGAGCCCAAGCATCATCAATAGCCGGGAGTTCGCGTTCCTTCACTGCGTTTAGAGTCACAGTGATTTCAGCTTCCTGGCCTGCCTTGTCGCCACCAACAAGCTTGCTCTTGAAAGTTGTGGTCTC
>RFNI01000039.1 GCA_009927245.1 Actinomycetota bacterium
CAACGAAAGCGGCAGTTGAGAGATCAGCTGCCGCTTTTCTTTTATCCAGCCACTGGTCCCACAGCTCATCTAGTCGCCAAGCGTTCTCGGCCATGATGGAACACCTTTAGCTCCAGTTCTTCTCACCTTGCCACCGATTAGCATCAGCTTCGTATTGAACAAGACATGAGAACACCTTTGTTGAGCATCGTCAAAGAAGGTGGCATCAGAACAACCTGAACCATCATCTAGAGAGACAAACACCACCCGCTTACCTGATCTCATCGGCGGTGTTTGTGTTGCAACACGAACACCAGCAACCAAGACATTGGTCTTACCTCGAATGTCCAATAACTCATTGGCATAGACCACACCAAGTTCATCTAGCATCGGTCGATACTTCTCTAGAACATGTTCAGAGATGTCCATATTCAGTAGTTCTAGTTCCGTCTCAACCTTGGAAGCAGTTGATGGTTCAGGATTCCCCTTAGGCATCTGTTCAATAAAGCTTTCAGAGAAGAGTGAATACTCATCCTCTTCAGGACGGACTTTAATTGCAGTTTAGTTCCTTTACCTTCTCTAGAACATCACCTCTGGTTGAACCCTTAGCCAAATCATCAAAAGCACCAATCAGAGCCAACCTTTCAAATGTTCTTCTAGAAGGCTTGGCTCGTAGATAGAAATCACTCAGTGAGGAGTATGGCTGACCTGAAATGATGCGGTTGATTTCTGTCTCACTAATTGATTTCAGGTCGACAAAACTCATCCTGATAGCGCTGGTGCCATCGTGTTTCTCAACATGAAATTCACTAGAAGATTTGTTGATATCTATTGGCAGCAACTTGACTCCCAGTCTTCTAGCTTCAGCCAATAACAATCTCCTCGGATACATTCCAGGATCATGAGTCATAACACCGGCCAAAAACTCAGCAGGGTAGTGGGTCTTTAGCCAAGCCGACTGGTAAGTCGGTAGCGCAAAGGCCGCACCGTGTGCTTTACAGAACCCGAATGAACCAAAGCCAGCAAGAATATCCCAAACCTTGTCGATTACCTGCTTCGAATAGCCCTTCTTAGCGGCACTTACTCTAAAGAAGTTTTCTATCTCTCTTGCCATGCCAGGTTTCTCTAGAGACCTTCTAAGTTCATCTGCACGAGCTAGTGTGCAACCAGTCATCACATGCAGAATACGAAGCACATGCTCGTGGAAGATAACCACTCCGAAGGTTTCCCTAAGGATTGG
>RFNI01000220.1 GCA_009927245.1 Actinomycetota bacterium
AGGGACTAGGTCAACTAAAACCTTGAGGCCTAGTTCGTGTGCTCTTTTGACCAGTAGTTCAAAGTCACTAAGGGTTCCAAAGAGTGGATCAACATCAACGTAGTTGCTGACGTCGTAGCCAGCATCCTTCTGCGGTGAAGACATGAAAGGGGATAGCCAAATAGCATCAACACCAAGTGTTGAGAGAGATTCAAGTCTCGAGTTAATACCTACTAGGTCTCCGAAACCATCACCATTACTGTCAGCAAAGGAACGCGGATATATCTGATAGATAACTGCTGAACTCCACCACTTAGCCTTAGGGTCAGCAGCATGCTTTAGGTCTATCCCTTGATTCATCAGTTCCTGCTTCTCGAGAGTTGGCTTCATTCAGTATTTCAGTTTCCCAGCGGTTCTATGGCTAGGGCTAGGGATGCCTTTATTGGAAATACCATTGGTCTAGTGAGCATCCAGAAGATTAGCTATCCAGCAGACCTGCCGGTCTCAGCTCGCCGTAGCGAGATTCTGGAAGCCATCAAGAACAACCAGGTTGTGGTTATCGCAGGTGCTACCGGTTCAGGTAAAACTACCCAGATACCAAAGATGTGTTTGGAACTAGGTAGAAACAGCATTGCTCACACCCAACCCAGAAGAATCGCAGCAAGAGCTGTTGCTGAGCGTATTGCCGAAGAACTAAAGGTTGAACTAGGAGACCTAGTTGGTTACCAAGTCAGGTTCACTGACCAGTCCAGCGCTAAGACCAAAGTCAAAGTAATGACCGATGGCATTCTCTTGAATGCCATGCAGAGAAACAGGAAGCTCGAGCAATACGACACCATCATTATTGATGAAGCTCATGAGCGAAGTCTAAATATCGACTTCCTACTTGGTTATCTAAAACAACTACTTCCTAAACGACCTGATCTAAAACTCATCATTACTTCAGCAACTATTGACCCAGAGTCTTTTAGTAAACACTTTGAAGGTGCTCCAATCATTGAAGTATCTGGAAGAACATATCCAATTGAAGTTCGTTACCGTCCAATCAAACAAGACGAAGAAGATAATCCTGATCCAGACGCCAGTACAACAGCACGCGATTACATTGATGGAATAGCTAGTGCTTTAGATGAACTAGCTCTTGAACCAGATGGTGATGTCTTGGTATTCCTATCTGGTGAATCAGAGATTAGAGATGCACAGGAAGTAATTCAGGGAGGAATCACTGCGGGTGATCTAGGTAAAGGTATTGAAGTATTACCGCTCTATGGAAGATTGTCATCTGCAGAACAACACCGAGTATTTGAAACCAGTAAGGTTGCAGGTCTCAGAAGAAGAATCATCTTGGCAACTAACGTTGCTGAAACATCGCTGACTATTCCAAACATCAAATATGTAATTGATTCTGGAACTGCTCGTATCTCTAGATACTCTCCAGCAGCTAAAGTTCAACGACTACCTATTGAAGCAATCTCTAAAGCAAGTGCTGATCAAAGAGCAGGTCGTGCTGGTAGAACAAGCCCAGGTGTTGTCATCAGGTTGTATTCAGAAGATGAGTATGAAGCCAAGGCAGAGTTCACCGATCCAGAGATTCTAAGAACTAACTTGGCATCGGTAATCTTGCAGGCCGCTCAACTGGGGCTTGGGGATATAACTAAGTTCCCATTCCTGCAAGCTCCTGATCCTCGAGGAGTTAGAGATGGACTCTCACTACTTGCAGAACTTGGTTGTCTAAAAGATTCAAAGAGTAAAGAGGTTGAACTAACTGGAGTTGGTAAGGCTCTAGCGAGATTACCTATCGAACCTCGCTTTGGACGCATGCTGCTTGAATCTAAGAAGCACGACCTAGTTCGTGAAGTGATGATCATCGTCGCAGGGCTTACCATCCAAGACCCTAGAGAGCGACCAGTAATCAAGCGAGTGCAAGCTGATGCTGCCCACGCTAGGTTCGCAGATCCAACCAGCGACTTCCTGTCTCTTCTAAACCTCTGGAACTATATCGAAACTAACCAGAAGAAGCTCTCCTCCTCTGCCTTTAGGAGATTGTGTAAGGGTGAGTTTTTGAACTACCTCAGAGTCAGGGAATGGCAAGACCTAGTTAGACAGATCACCTCTATCGCTAAGCCGCTAGAACTTATTCCTGGTCAACCAAAGGTTGATCCTGATGGAATACACAAGAGCCTGTTATCTGGTTTGCTGTCTCAGATTGGTCTTCGTCAACTGAGTGAGAAGAAGGCTGGAGATGTTGCTAAGAAGAGCGATAAGCCCGCTAAAGCAAGTAATGAGTATCTAGGGTCAAATGCCAAGAAGTTTGTAATCTTCCCAGGTTCTTCCTTAGCTAAGAAGCCACCGGCAGCAGTCATGAGTGCTGAACTAGTTGAGACCAGTAGGGTCTTTGCCAGAATGAACGCTGCTATCAACCCAGAGTGGGCTGAAGCTCTAGCAGGAGATCTAGTAAAGCGAAGCTTCAGTGAACCGCACTGGGAGAAGAGCCAGGGTTCTGTTGTTGCCTATGAGCGAGTAATGCTATTTGGTGTTCCAATTGTTGTTTCAAGAAGAATGCAGTATTCCAGGTTGGATATGAAACTCTGCCGCGAGTTGTTCATTCGTCACGCTCTGGTCCAAGGTGAATGGGACTCAATAAAAGCTTTTGATAAAGCAAATAGAGAACTCTTGAAGAAGTTAGAAGATGTTGCTGCTAACTCCAAGAAGCCTCAATACACTCCAGACGAAGACGATGTCTTCCGTTTCTATGATGCAAGAATTCCAGCTGAAGTTGTTTCAACTAGAAGCTTTGAAGGTTGGTGGAGAAAAGCAGAGCGAGAGACTCCAAACCTTCTAACCATGACAAGAGAAGATCTACTTCCTCAAGAGACAGAAAAACGAATAGACCTTCCAAGCCAATGGATCTTTGGTGAACAGAGCTACAAACTCGAATACAAATACCACCCAGGTGAAATAGAGGATGGTCTAACGGTTCTTATCCCGCTAGCAGATCTACCAAACACATCAAGAGATGCTTTTGACTGGTTAGTTCCTGAACTTCGAACTGAACTGATCGCTGAACTAATTAGAACCCTGCCTAAGAACATCAGGAAGTATGTTGTTCCAGCTGCTGACTGGTCTAAGAAAGCATTAGCAACTCTGCCGGATAACCCAACCGAACCAATACTTGAAACTGTTGCTAAGACCCTGAGAACACTAAGTGGCACCCACATGCTGCCAACTGACTTCAAGTTAGAGCAACTACCAACATCACTCCGCATGACATACAAAGCCACCTCCGAAAGCGGAGAGGCTCTTGGAGTTAGCTTGAGTCTTGATGAACTCAAGCAGAAATTTGCCCCGCAGACTACAACACCTGAATCAAGCGATGCAAAGTCTTTAGCAAGCGATTCTGACTACCTGAAGTTGAAAGATCAGTTTGTCTCTGACGTGATTTCTAGAGTTGCCTCTCCTGTCTCAGCATTTAGCGAGGGACTAAGTAAAGAAGACAAGCTAGTAATCCTCGCTGCTGGATACCGTAACGTTCAAGACTTTGTCGATGACGTTGTTACTGCGGTTATCGAAGGGGAACTTGAGGGCAAAGCGATCTTGAGTTTGAATGCAGGGGAGATTGCAGTTCAGGTATCTCAAGGCCTGCTAGAAGAGTGTTCAAGGTGCCTTAGTTTGATTGCCGAGATTGTTTCTGTTTCAAGAGAAGCCAGCAAAGCAATATCCCAACTGCAGGACATCTCGCTTTTGTTTGTTTTAGCCAATCAGAAGAAGCATGTTGCCTCTCTCTTACCTAAGAAGTTAATCAGCACAACTGGTATCAACCAGCTCATCAGATTGACTGTCTATCTGAAGGCTAATCTCTTGAGAACTTCTAAGTTGTTGGAAGATTTGGAAAGAGACAGAAGGTTAGAGATTGAACTAAACCAAGCGATTCTGTTGTTTGAGAACGCTGGTGGGGTAGTCCCGCTAAAGGCTGGAATGCCGGAGAACATAGTGAAAGCACGCTGGGCTTTGGAAGAGTTCAGAGTTAGTTTGTTTGCGCAGCAACTAGGAACTGCAGAGCCTGTGTCTCTGGATCGAATCAAGAAGATTTTGAATTCAAAGTAAAGAAAAGAGCCCAGATTTCTCTGGGCTCTAATCCTTTTACCGCTTTCGTATTACAGTTTGATCCAAACAACCTGGTCGTGCTCTAGTTCTCCTTCGAGACGTAGGTCGTGTTGGGTGGTAACCAGGATTTCACCAGCAGGGATGACTACTGGATCTCCTGAGAAATTAGCAAGAACGAGAATGCCGTTGTTGATGTATGCAAGGGTGCTTTCGTCCATGAACTCTGGAGCCCAACGGAATTCACCATTACCTAAATCAAATGCTTTACGTTCTTTTAGTAGGCGCTTGTATAGCTCAAGGGTTGAACCTGCAACGCCCTCCTGCTCACTTCTTGCGTAGCGCTTGTATGAAGCAGGTTGTGGTAGCCAAGAAGCACCGGTAGTTGAAAAACCATTTGACTCGTTAGCTCCAGCTTCCCAAGGAAGTGGAACACGGCAACCATCGCGACCAACTCTTTCACCGTTGGTTCTAAAGAAGGTTGGGTCTTCACGATACTTCTCTTCAAGAGTGGTGTGCTCAGGTAGACCTAGTTCTTCACCTTGGTAAATGTATGCTCCACCAGGAAGTCCAAGCATGAATGAAGATGCTGCTCTTGCTCTTCTCTGACCTTTAGCTTCATCAGGTTGTGCATACTTAGGGCCAATGCCATCACCTTGTTTAGGAACTTGGTCGTAACCCATTCTGGTTGCGTGACGAATCACATCGTGGTTTGAAAGTACCCAGGTTGATGGTGCACCAACTGCACCGAATGCAGTTAGTGATTCTGTAACAACATCTTGTAGTTTCTCCTTGTTCCAAGGAGTTTCGAGATAACCGAAGTTAAAGGTCTGGTGGTATTCGCCAGGCTTTACGTAGCTAGCCATTCTTGAAAGTGGGTGAACCCAAGCTTCACCACACATGACTCTGTCGTCATACTCATCCAAGATGGCACGGAATCTCTTGTTGATTTCGTGAACACCTTTTTGACCCCAGAAAGGGTTCTCAACTTGCAGTCGAGCAATTAGCTCTTCATCAGTTTCTTTAGTCTTCACTGCATCAGGTGAATCTTGACCAGACATAGTTGAGTTGTTGGCAACCACATCAGGTAGGCCATCGACCTTGATCATGCCGTGAGCTACGTCGATACGGAAACCAGCAGCCCCTCGGTCTAGCCAGAATCTTAGAACTGAGTCAAACTCTGCTCTAACTTCTTCGTTCTGCCAGTTGAAATCAGGCTGTGAAGAATCAAAGATGTGTAAGTACCACTGACCAGGGGTTCCATCAGCTTCTGTGATTCTGGACCATGCAGCTCCACCGAAAACAGATTCCCAGTTGTTCGGAGGAAGTTCTCCGTTCTCACCTTTGCCATCTCTGAACATGTAACGAGCACGCTCAGGAGAACCCGGAGCAGACTTTAGGGCAGCTTGGAACCAAGCGTGCTGATCGCTCGAGTGGTTAGGGACTAGGTCAACAATGATCTTTAGGCCTAGGGTTTTAGCTCTAGCAACCAGAGCGTCAAAGTCAGCAAGGGTTCCGAATAGCGGGTCAATGTCCTTGTAGTCAGCTACGTCGTAACCGGCGTCCTTCTGCGGGGACTTGAAGAAAGGGCTAAACCAAATGGCGTCAATGCCCAGTTCTGCAAGGGATTCCAGTCTCTGGGTAACACCTTGAAGGTCACCCATGCCATCGCCGTTCCCGTCTGCGAACGAGCGAGGGTAGATCTGGTAAATGACGCTGGTGCGCCACCATTCTGCATCTTTTCTTGCGTGGGACAGTAATTCAGTTGTTGGAATAGACATAAGGCTAAAAATACGACACGAAGAGCTAAAAAACCCGCGTATTTATCATTCTGTAATCGTTTTCATACAATCGTTATTTAGGAGTTCATTTGCTTGAAATGACCTTCAGTCAACGAGGATTGAGATTATGAGTAGCAAACTAGACAGCCTGCCAAGAGGTTTATGGCCTCATCACGATGGTTCAGAACTTTATGTTTCTAACCAAACCCCAAAGCTCGGGGACAAGCTAAAGCTCAAAATCAGGATTCACAAGGACCTAGGTAAGGTCAAGGCTGTTCGAGTTCGCTTCAGCGAATCAGGTGAAGCTTTCCCAACTCCCCCTGCCAAATTAGTTTCCTCAGGTAACGGTTGGTCTTGGTATCAAGCAGAGATCACCATGCACAACCCATACATGAACTACCGGTTCTATATCGAACTAACCGATGGTTCTATCTACTGGCTAAACGCTCGAGGTCTATCTGATCTAGAACAACCAGATATTGAAGATTTCAGAATCAACACTTTCTCTTCAGCTCCTAAGTGGGGTAAGAGTGCTGTGATGTATCAGATCTTCCCTGACCGTTTTGCAAGATCAAAACACGCAGATAAACACAAGACTCCTGAGTGGGCTAACGCTGCTAACTGGGGAGACAAAGTAATTGGTTCTGGTCCTGGGACATCAGAACAATTCTTTGGTGGAGACATTTACGGAATTACCGAACACCTAGATCACCTTAAAGATTTAGGTGTCACTCTGGTTTATCTAACTCCGGTATTCCCAGCTCGTTCTAATCACCGCTATGACGCAAGTTCATTCGATGAGGTTGATCCATTACTTGGTGGAGATAAAGCTTTAGTTGAGTTAGTTAAAGCAGCTCACAAAAAAGGCTTGAAGGTTATCGGTGATCTCACTAGTAATCACTCTGGAGCAGCACACGAATGGTTCAAGGCTTCTTATAAGAAGCCAGGTGCTAAAGAATCTGAGTATTACTACTTCTCTAACAAGAATAAGAATTATGACTCTTGGTTTGGAGTTCCTTCTCTTCCTAAGTTCAACTGGAACTCTAAGAGTTTGAGAAAGAAGTTCATCACTGGCGAGAAGTCAATTGTGGCTAGGTGGTTGAAGCAACCATTCGGTATGGATGGTTGGCGTATCGATGTTTCAAACATGACTGGGCGTATCCGCGATGAGGATATGTATATGGAATTACAAATTCTTATTCGTGAATCCATGCACAAGATCAATAAGGACACCATCCTCCTAGGTGAATACACTGGTGATGCTGGTTACCAAATCCAAGGTGAAGGTTGGCACGGTGCGATGACCTATTACAACTTCACCAAACCGGTTTGGCGTTGGTTCTATAACACTGAGAACAAGGCTGAAGCTGGTTTCCTAGGTCTTGGTAGAACCAAGATCTCAGGAGAGGAACTTGTTCAACAGCATTTAGATTTTGCGGCAGCGTTCCCTTGGCACGTGAGATTACACAACATGAACCCACTTGATACCCACGATATTCCTAGATTCAAAACCTTTGCGATTCCTGGTGCTCAGAAAGTTGCTGCTGGTATGCAGTTCACTTTCCCGGGTATGCCAATGATCTGGGCTGGAGATGAGTTTGGTTTAGACGGTGGCAACGGTGAAGAATCTAGAACTCCAATTCCTTGGAATGATGAAAGACCTAACGATAAGAGCATGCTTCAGGTCTATAAAGCCTTAGCCAAGATTCGTAAAACAAACTCCGCTCTACACGATGGATCTATGAGATTTGTGTATGTCTCAGCTGAACTAATCGCCTATGTTCGTGAGAACAAGAAGCAGAGCATCCTGGTTGTTGTCTCCAGAGGAGAAGACCCAAGGGCAACTATTCCTCTGGATGCTGTCCCTGGAATCAGAGGGGCTAGGAACCTATTTGGTGGTGGCAAACTCAAGGTGATTGGCAAGGAAGTTCTACTTCCAAATGAGCCTTTGAGTGTCAACATCTGGGCTCTAGCTGACACCAGTAGTGATGATTCAGTAGTAGTTATCGTCAGCTAAGGTTTGCGGCACTATGCCGGCAGGTGGTAATCTCGTCTAGTGCCTTGGCCGCTGTCTTGCC
>RFNI01000214.1 GCA_009927245.1 Actinomycetota bacterium
GTTGTTGTCAACGACAGGGGTGGAAAGATCTTCAGCAAGCTAGAAGTTGCTCAGAGTGTTAGCAGTGAGATCTTTACTAGAGTCTTCGCAACACCTCAGTCTGGAAGCATCGAGGGCTTGGCTAAGGCTTATGGCTGGGAATACCGAAGTGTTAGTTCTAAGTCAGAACTAGATAATGCATTAACTGTTTCAGGTCGAGTAGTTATTGAGATAGCGCTTAGCTAAGCGCATCAAGAATTGGTTTGAACTTTAGATTCGTTTCGGCAAGTTCCGCTTCAGGTGTTGAACCAGCAACAATCCCACAACCAGCAAATGCTCTGATTAGGTTGTTTGTTTTATCTAGTGTGCTCCACGTAGAGCAATAGCCCAAGCCCCATCACCGTCTGCACCTATCCAACCAACTGGTCCTGCGTACCGACCACGATCTAGTTGCTCAATTTCTTGAATTAGCTCTAGTGCTTTATCTCTAGGAGTTCCAGCAACAGCTGCTGATGGATGCAACGCTTTAACAACCTGCAGTGAAGAACTGTCTGCTTTGAGAACTGCATGAACATCGCTAGCTAGGTGCCAAAGGTTCGGGAGAGCAAGACTGAAAGGAGTCTCATCGGCATCTATATTCTCTGCAAGTTCAGCAAGAGCAGAGACCAATGAATCAATTGCGTATTTGTGTTCATCCAGGTTCTTCTGCGAAGAAGTTAGTGCTTGGCCGATAGCTTCATCAACGCCTGGATCAGTTCCACGGCCAGCAGTTCCTGCTAGTACTCTTGCTGAAACCTGTGAGTGTGAAACCTTTACAAGTAATTCTGGGCTTGCACCAAATAGACCATCAACGCTGTATGTGAAGCAGCTTTCAAAGTGGGTCGCTAAATACTTCAGCGCAGAAGAGTTATCGAAGTCTTTACTAACGTTGCTGACGATATCTCTTGCCAGCACTACCTTCTCAACGCTGTGTTCTTCAATTTTGGTTAGCGCATTAGCGATATTGGTTTTGAACTGCTCGGTTGAAATTTGCCCTGCTTCAAAGCGAAGGTGTTCTGCTTCTGATTCTTTTGTTTCACTAATCAGAGTTAGAGCTTCTTCTAAAGAGGTATTCACCAAGGTGATCCAAAGCTGACCGGAGCGTTGGCCGAGGATTACTTTAGGGATTACCAGAACGCTGGTTGCAGAGCTGTGGTCTGAGAAGGCGATGGTGCCGAATGCGATTAGTCCCGAGCCTGGAATTGCTAACTCGTCTTCAATAGCTGTTGCCTTGACCAAGTCCTGCCAAGCCTGGTTCAGGTCGTCAATACGGTTAGGTCCTGAGGCTTCTAGTCTTAGTTCTCCACCGAAGCCGATTAGTCCCTCGCCCTGGGTCAGGAAAGCTGTGCTTGAACCAGTCAGGAGTTCTAGGAAGGCAGACTTACCTAAAGCACCTAGGCTAATGGCCTTGGTTTGGACCCTGAGGGCTTTATCTGGCAAGGATTTCAACTCGTTCTGTATCGGCTGAGTGTTCTCTGTGAAAGGACGTAATCAGTCTATTTGGGCTTGTCTGGCTGGGATATTCTTTAGTCAAGACCCTAAAATTCTAAGCCAGCGACAGGAGGACAAAGATGCGCAAGCCAGTTATCTTGGCAGCCACAGTCGTCTTTGTTTCCCTAATGACATTTCCTCAGGGTGCATTTGCTGATGATGAGTCAGAACAAGAGGATTCTTGGGAACTAATCTTCGGTAACGAACACGAAGAACAGGGAGAGTTCTTCCTGATCATGCCTGAGAAGCCTAGAGACCCGAACAAGCCACCTAAGCCAGAGGGCGATCACGAGCACAAGCACAAGACGCTCAACGACCAGTACGGTGAAGTTGAACAGGTTGGCGTTCCACCGATTCTGATTAGACCTGATGTTCGTCCGGAATCAGATGTCTTTGAACTACCAATCCTTACTCAGTCAATCGTTCCAAAACCTGAAATTTCTTCGCTCGGTGAGATTGAAGATCTAACTTCAGAATCGGCCACTACTGAAGAGATTCAGGAACTTATCGCAATCAAGCTAGGCGTTACCCTTCCTGGTGGCAACGAAGAGATTGCACTGTTGCCATCAGAGGTGACACCTTCAACCAGCGTTCCTATCCAGATCAGAGAAGTGTCACTGACAACCAAGACCCCAGCGGATGAGTTCTTAGAGGTAGCTATGCTCTTTGGTGCTGGCCTTGGAGCGGTTGCTGTTGGACTAGTCGGTGTTACTGGAGTGAGCGCTCTCAAGCTCCGTCGTGAGGCTAAACAGCGCTAAATATCCCCTTTGTCTAATCGAGATTAGACTTGTTAGGTGAGTAAAGCGGATTTGGCTAAAATGCCTCAAGAAGTCGCGGCCATGTTTGATTCGGTAGCCGAAAACTATGACCGCACTAACGACCTACTCTCCCTAGGACAAGACCGTATTTGGCGTAAAAGAGTCCTAAAAGCTGTGAATCCTCAAGCTGGTCAAACAGTCTTGGATCTAGCGGCTGGAACTGGATCTTCTTCAGTTGTTTTTGCAAAGCCAGGGGTAAAAGTCATTGCAAGTGATTTCAGCGAGGGCATGCTCGCTGTTGGTCGTAAGCGTCATCCAGAGCTTGAGTTTGTCTATGCTGATGCAACTAAGCTGCCTTTCAAAGATGCATCGGTAGATGCGGTGACCATCAGCTTTGGACTTAGAAATGTTGTTGATCCGAAGAAGGCACTGGCTGAGATGCTTCGAGTGCTAAAGCCTTCAGGTGTGGTTGTTATCTGCGAGTTTTCTCATGTGAGAACACCAGTAATTGGCTCTCTTTATCGTTGGTACCTAAAGAGCATTTTGCCAACGCTCTCTAAACTGGTTGCTAGAAACAAAGGCGCATACGACTACCTAGCAGAGTCAATTGCAGCTTGGCCTAAACAGGAAGTTCTTGTTGATTGGTTGAGTGAAGCCGGCTTCACCAATGCTAATTACAAAAACCTAAGCCTAGGAATCGTCGCCCTTCACACAGCTCAGAAAGAAGCTAAGTGAGCAAGATCTCTCTTCCTCCTCAACTACGCAAGGTAGTTGACAAGAACCTAATCAAATCAATTCAAGCTGGTCTTGAGAATGTTGAAACAGCACTACTAGAAGCTGTCACACACACTGACCCGGTTGCTAATGTGACCAGCCGCCATTTGCTCGAAGCAGGTGGCAAGAGACTGCGCCCTGTTTTGGTCTTGCTTGGAGCATCCCTAGGTGATGCAACTAAAGATGAAGTCATCAAGGCTGCAGTCGTTGTTGAGCTAACTCACCTTGCAACTCTGTATCACGATGATGTCATGGACAGAGCGCCAATGCGTAGAGGTGTTCCAACAGCGCATGAGGTTTGGGGTAACAGCGTTGCTATCCTCACCGGTGATCTGCTTTTCGCTAGAGCATCACAGATTGTTAGCCGCCTAGGTGGCAAGGCTTTGACTTTGCAGGCTGATACTTTCGAAAGACTATGTCTAGGTCAGTTGCACGAAACCCTTGGTCCTCAGGATGGTGAAGATCCGATTGAGCACTACCTGCAGGTTCTTGCAGACAAGACTGGCTCTCTAATTGCAGCTAGTGCTGAACTCGGTGTTGTCTATGGTGATGGACCTGATGAGTATCGTGAACCGCTTCGTGTTTACGGTGAGAAGGTTGGCGTTGCTTTCCAGCTCATCGATGACGTGATTGACATCCTCTCTGATGAATCAGGTAAGACTCCTGGCACTGACCTACGTGCCGGTGTGCCAACCCTGCCAACTCTGTTGTTGAGAGCACAGGCAGCAACTGACCCTAAGGCTCAGGAACTAGTTGAGATAATTGATGCAGGGCTCGAAGAAGATGCTCAACTGGCTAAAGCAGTTGAATTGCTTAGAGCTCACCCAGCTCTCGAAGAGGCTTACCAAACTGCTAAGCAGTGGGCTGATGATGCAGTTCTAGCTTTAGCCCCACTTCCAGATTCACCAGTCAAAGATGCTCTAAGGGTCTTTGCTGAAGCAGTTGTTGAACGACAGAAATAAGGAATAACTAGATTGACCAAAATGCGTCTAGCAATAGTTGGTGCTGGCCCTGCCGGTATCTATGCTGCTGATTTGATTATCAAGGCAGAGCGTAACTTCGATGTCAGCATCGACCTCTTCGATCTACTGCCAGCACCATACGGTCTAGTTAGATACGGTGTTGCTCCTGATCACCCAAGAATCAAAGGCATTATCAGAGCCCTCTATGAAGTGCTAGATAGAGGAGACATCAGGTTCTTCGGCAATGTGAAATACGGAACTGATATCACTCTTGATGAGCTGAAGTCTCACTACAACGCAGTTATCTTCGCTACCGGTGCTATCAAAGATGCAGATCTAAACATCCCCGGTGTTGAACTAGACGGTAGTTATGGTGCTGCTGATTTTGTGAACTGGTATGACGCTCATCCAGATGTTCCTAGAACCTGGCCACTGAACGCAAAAGAAGTTGCTGTTATCGGTAATGGAAACGTAGCTCTAGATGTTGCTCGTATCTTGGCTAAGCATCCAGCAGATTTGCTCTCTACTGATATTCCAGAGAATGTTTATCAAGGATTACTTTCATCTCCTGTTACCGATGTCCACGTCTTTGGTAGGAGAGGACCTGCTCAGGTTAAGTTCACTCCGCTAGAACTTAGAGAAGCATGTGCGATTGAGGGAGTGGACACCATCGTCTACGACGAAGACTTCCAATACGATGCTGGATCACAAGATGCTATTGATTCAAATAACCAGACCAGAGTTATGGTTTCAACTCTTGAAGGAATTAGAGGAAGAGAAACTACAGGAGCAACAAGAAGACTGCACCTGCACTTCTTCTCATCTCCTGCAGAGATTCTAGGAACAGATGGCAAAGTATCTGGTTTCAGAATTGAGAGAACACAGCTTGATGGTCACGGTGGAGTAACTCCAACCGGTGAATTCAGAGAGTATCCGGTGCAGGCTGTCTACCGTGCCGTTGGATACTTCGGTAGTGAACTAGTTGAGATTCCATTTGATGAGAAGCACGGTGTGATTAGTAATAGAGTTGGAAGAGTAATTGACTCTGAAGGAAATGTAGTTCCTGGTGTTTATGCAACCGGTTGGATCAAGCGTGGACCAGTTGGTCTTATTGGTCACACCAAGAGTGATGCCATGGAAACTATCGGTTGGGTAATTGAAGACCAAGCTTCTTGGTGGCAGCCAGCTAACCCAGATGAGCAGTCAGTCGTTGATCTACTTGAATCAAAGAACGTGAAGTTCCTTGGTTGGCCAGAGTGGCTCAAGGTAGATGCAACTGAGCGCTCACTAGGTGAAGCTCAGGGTCGCGAACGTATCAAGCTTGTTGAAAGAGAAGACTTCCTAGAAGCCGCTTTCGAGAATAAGTAATGGACAGCGCACTCAGGAATAAGCGAGCACAATTTGCTCTGATGGTGATGTTCTTCACCCAGGGAGTCGCAGCTCTTTCTTGGATGCCAAGAATCCCTGAGTTCATCAGCAACCTGCAGGTAAGCAACGAGGTCTGGGGTTCAATCATTGGTTTCGGTGGAGCTGGAGCTATCGTTCCACTGCTTTTCACAAACAAGCTTGTTCTTCGCTACGGAACTACTCCGATCATTAAGTACTCGGCTATCGCAATCGGATTCATCATTGCAGCGCTTCCCTTTACCGATCAGTGGTGGGTCTTCCTAGCACTTCACTTCACAATGTCATTCACCTTTAGCACCTTCAACATTGCTTTGAACTCTCAAGCTGTTGCTTTCCAGAAGCGTGCTGGCAAAGTATTGCTCGGTAGTTTCCACGGTGCCTGGAGTATTGGAGCTGCAACTTCAGCTGCCATCTCGGCAGCTATCGCAACATACACACCGCTTGGTGCTCACATGCTCGGGCTAGGTATCTTCTGTCTTGCACTATTTCTTTGGGCAGCAGCAAACATGCTCACCCCTCAAGAAGATGACCATGGACAACCAAGAGAACAGGGTGAGCGAGTTTCTTGGCTCAAGACACCTAAGTATCTCTGGTTACTTTCCTTTGGCGCTTTTGCTGGCATGTGGCCTGAGCTAGTGATCATGGACTGGGCTTCTGTTTACGGCAAGAAGGTTCTGTTCCTAGATGCTGGAAGTGCAGCACTCCCATACACCTGCTTCATCCTTGCCATGATCGTTGGAAGATTCTCGATTGTGAAACTAACTGAGAAGTATCAGATTGCTAGGCTCTCTCAGATTGGTGGAGCATTTGGTTCTGTTGCATTAGCGCTAGCCATCTTTAGCTCAGCAAATCTTGCTGAGAGTAACCAGGGGTTAGCACTGTTCCTGTTGTGCCTATTCTTTGCTATTGCTGGTTACGGAATCTCTTCAATGGTGCCTGGTTTCTATAGCGCAACAGGAGATATCAAGGGGCTATCAACAGCTCAAGCACTATCGAGAATGGCTCTGTTCAACTACACAGTAATCATCTTCGGAAAGATGTTTATGGGTTCTTTGATTGACAGCACCAGCTTGCCAATAGCGATGATCTTCCCAATAGTGATGTTTGCAATCGCAAGCGTTATCAGCGGTTTTGTTGCTTCTAGAAACTCAAAGATTCGTAGAACAGAAGCGTTGGCTTATCCGCCAACTTCTCCAATTACCGAGATTGATGTTCCTTAGCGATAGTTGATGAACTGAACATCAATATCTAGATCGCTAGATCTAAGTAGTGCCATTACTTCCTGAAGATCATCACGGCTCTTGCTTGAAACTCTAAGTTCATCACCCTGGATGTTGGCCTTTACAGACTTAGGTCCCTGCTCACGAATGATTGCTGAAATCTTCTTGGCTTCTTTTTGCTCGATGCCCTCTTTGAGAGTTGATTCGATTCGGTATTCCTTACCTGAAGGGAAAGGTTCACCTGAGTCCAAAGACTTTAGTGAGATACCACGCTTGATTAGCTTGCTCTGGAAGACATCTAGAACAGCCTTTACGCGTTCTTCGCTGTTTGCCTTCATCAGGATCTTTTCACCTGAGAATTCGATTGAAGCACCGACGCCTTTGAAGTCGTAGCGCTGCTCAATCTCTTTTTCTGCTTGGTTGAGAGCGTTAGCTGCTTCTTGCTTGTCTACTTTAGAAACGATGTCGAATGAGGAATCTGCCATGTCTTGAATTCTAATCGCAGATGTTAGGAAACTAGGCGAGCGGTGCTGCTTCTAACAATCAGTTCAACCGGCCATTCAACCTGGTCATCAACCTCGTGCTCTGGGTCATCAAGTAGTTGCAGCATGGTCTTGACCAACTTCCCTGCTTGACCGTGAACATCCTGGTTGATGGTTGTAATTCCAAAGAAGTCTGCAAGCTCGTGGTTATCAACACCGACGATTGAAAGATCATTGGGAATAGATAGACCCATGTCTTTAGCTGCCAGCATTGCCCCAACAGCTAACTCATCAGATGAAGCAAAGATAGCTGTTGGTGCATTGTGTGGATCTCCCAGCAGTTGTTTAGCCGCTGAGTATCCTTCACTGATTGCATACTTAGAAACTGACTTATACCAAGCATCGCGAGGAGCAATGCCTGCGTTCTTTAGAGCAACTTCGTAACCCTCACGTCTTTCATTGAAAACGTTGAAGAACTTGTCTTCGCTTTCAAACTGACCAATCATCGCAATCTTGGTGTGACCCATTGCAATGAGGTGTTCGGTGGCTAACTTACCGGCTGCCAAGTCATCAATCTTGATGCACTTGGCGCCCTTGATTGGGCCACCGATAGCAACAATAGGTTTGTTTACTTTAGCTAGTGCTTCAATCTCTTGATCGCTCATGCGTACTGAAATACACATAACCGCATCAACTCTCTTGCGAGGAAGTGACTTAGTAAAGATTGACTTACGGTGATCATCACCGCTGGAGAGGTTATACAGGGTTACGTCGTAACCTGCCTTTACTAGTTCACGGTCAATAGTCTCCAGAGCGCTTGAGAAGAACCAGCGGTCAACATATGGAACCACAACACCAATGTTTCTAGTTCGACCAGTTACCAGGGTGTATGCAGAGGCTGATGGCACATAGCCAAGACGTTCTGCTACCTCTTCAACTAAAGCTTTGGTCTTAGGGGAGATGTAGTCTTTGCCGCTTAGGGCTCTTGACACAGTTGCGGTGGAAACCCCAGCTTCTCTAGCAACATCAACAATTCCGGCCACAGTCCCTCTATCTGTAAAAGTATGGAAATCTATATGTAATCTATGCCCAAATATGTAATGGGTTTCATTCATTTGGTGAATTGAAACCGATTCGTTGTTTTAGCCCAATTGGCGCAGGTGCCCTAGGTTCAGGTATTCTTTACAAGCACCCGT
>RFNI01000221.1 GCA_009927245.1 Actinomycetota bacterium
GCATATGGCACTCTTTGAGACTTGAGCTCTGCTTCAATGCTTGGGGTTAGTGCGTTGGTTCTGTAGAGAATGGCAATCTGGCTATAGGCAATACCTTCTCCGTGGTGTTCTTGAATCTGGTCAACAATGAAACCAGCTTCATGTCTTTCATCAACTGCTGTGAACTGAATGATCTTTTCACCAGCACCGGCATCAGTCCAAAGGTTCTTATCTGGACGATCAAAGTTCTTAGCGATAACAGCGTTAGCTGCAGAGAGAATGTTCTGAGTAGATCGATAGTTCTGCTCAAGCAAGATGGTGTGCGCTCCAGCAAAGTCTTTGCTGAACTCAGAGATGTTTCTGATATCCGCTCCACGGAAGGCATAGATTGACTGGTCGCTGTCACCAACAACCGTTAGAGAAGCTGGACCTAGTAGTTCGCCAGTCTTTGGATCTGGTTGAGCTTGAGAGGCTGGGATTGGCTTAGTGAGTTCTCGAATGAGTGAATACTGTGCATGGTTGGTGTCTTGATACTCATCAACCAGGATGTGTCTGAACTTACGTTGGTAGTTAGCGGCCACCTCAGGGAATGCTCTGAGTAAGAAGACGGTCTCACCAATTAGGTCATCAAAGTCAAAAGCGTTGTTGCGCTTTTTCTCATGTTCGTAGGCTGTGAAGATTTCAGCAATAGCGCTCGACTTTGGATTCTTAGTATCAACATTTGAAGCAAAGTCTTCTGCAGTTTGTAGTTCGTTCTTAGCTTTAGAGATTACAGCTGCAACGGTCTGTGGTTTTAGATTGTCGATGTCATAACCACCGGCTTTGATGAGCCTCTTGATCAGAGCTCTGGTATCGCCAGTGTCATAAACGGTGAAGTTTGAGTTGTGCCCTAGACGTTCGGCTTCTCTACGAAGGATTTGCAAACAAGCAGAGTGGAAAGTTCTTATCCACATTCCCTCAGGGTCGCCAACCAAGTGTCTAATGCGCTCACGCATTTCATTGGCTGCCTTGTTAGTAAAGGTGATAGCCAAGATCTGTGAAGGCCACGCTTCTTTGTTACCCAGAAGGTGAGCAATACGGTGGGTTAGCACCCTAGTCTTACCTGAACCTGCACCAGCAACAATCAGAAGAGCTGGCCCTCGGTATAGGACAGCCTCACGCTGCTGAGGGTTAAGCCCTTCTAGCAGAGCGTCTGAGTTAGTGGGTTCTAAGTAGTTCATAACTTAGCCATCTTAGGTTGCACCGGGGACAGTTCAGCCTCGGTCGCTCAGCACACGCCGAAGCAGGTCTGGATGGTCAGCAAAAATCGCGTCTACCCCGGTCTCGATGATGCGCTCGTAATACTCGTCGATGCTGGTGCTAGCCTCTTCCGCCCTAGCTGTATAGGCCCAAACCTGGAGACCCACTTCGTGACAGCTACCAACCCAATCTTCAGCAAAGAGCATCTCTATAGAGATAGTTAGACCCTGGAGGTTCTGAGCTAGGTACTGAAGATCAAACTCTTTCAAGGATGTGTCTTCTAGAGCAAATAGGTAGTTTGCTGAAGTATCTGAAAGATGCTTCTTAGCATCTAGTAATACCTCTAGATCAAATGACTCAATGAAGTATTCGCAGTCAGCAGTGGATGCCTTGATATCTTCTGCAGCTAACTCCCCGATGGTCTTGCTGAGGTGGTTTAGATGAGAGCCACTCTTTAGTTCAACAACCAATAGCTTCTTTGCAATAAAGTCTGCTGCTAGGAGGTCCTTGAAAGTTGGAATCTCAAATTGGTTATCAAAGACAGCACTGCCTGGTCTTTGGTCAGGAAGTCTTTCAACAGCCTTTAGTTGCTTGAGTTCTGAAAGCGTAAAGTCTTCTGAGAACCAATCAGTAGTTGGTGAATTGTGTAGTTCACCATTTCGTCTTTTGTTAGTGAAGCTCTCTAGTGTTTGAACATTTGTAGTTCCACTGAGAGTGTTCTCGTGACGAATGACAAGTTCTTGATCTTTGGTTGTGACTAGATCGAATTCGATTCCATCGGCACCTTGTTGAATACCTAGTTCAAAAGCTTCTAAGGTGTTCTCTGGTCGATATGCGCTAGCACCTCGATGAGCGATTACCAAAGGTGCGCTCATTAGTTTCTTATTCCCACTCAATGGTGCCAGGTGGCTTGCTAGTAACATCTAGCACCACTCGGTTGACACCTGAGACTTCGTTAGTGATACGGTTGGAGATTTTTGCTAGTAGGTCATAAGGAAGTCTTGACCAGTCAGCTGTCATTGCATCCTCGCTTGAGACGGGTCTAAGCACAATCGGGTGGCCGTAACTTCTACCATCGCCCTGCACACCAACAGATCTAACATCAGCTAGCAGTACTACTGGGCACTGCCAGATTTCACCATCGAGACCAGCTGCGGTTAGTTCTGCACGAACAATGGCATCTGCTTGACGAAGTAGATTCAGACGTTCCTTAGTAACCTCACCAACAATACGAATACCAAGACCTGGGCCTGGGAATGGCTGTCTACCAACAATCTCGTGCGGTAGTCCAAGTTCTTTACCAATGGCTCTAACCTCATCCTTGAACAAGGTTCTCAATGGTTCAACAAGTTCAAACTGGAGGTCATCAGGTAGTCCGCCAACGTTGTGGTGACTCTTGATGCCTGCTGTGACTCCTCCACCAGATTCAACAACATCTGGATATAAGGTTCCCTGAACTAGGAACTTGATTGGACGATTATCTGCCTTAGATTCTGCAATCAGTCGAGCCTGAGCATCTTCGAATGAACGAATGAACTCTCTACCGATAATCTTTCGCTTGGTCTCAGGGTCTGTTACCCCGGCAAGAGCAGTCAGGAACTTCTCTTCTGCATCAACAGTTACCAGTCGAATACCGGTAGCAGCAACATAGTCACGCTCAACCTGTTCAACTTCACCTGAACGCATCAAACCGTGGTTCACGAAAATACAAACCAACTGATCGCCAACAGCTTTGTGAACAAGCGCTGCTGCAACAGCAGAGTCAACACCACCAGAGAGACCACAGATAACTCTGTCTTCCCCTACCTGAGCTTTGATCTTGGCAACTTGGTCAGCAATAACGTTTCCGCTGTTCCAATCAGCTGGAATACCAGCTGCATTGTGCAGGAAGTTCTCCAGAACATTCTGACCAAACTGAGAGTGCTTTACCTCAGGGTGCCACTGCACTCCATAAATCTTCTTCTCACTGCTAGCAAAAGCTGCTACCGGAGTAGTTGCAGTGCTAGCTAAAACTTCAAAACCATCCGGGGCAACCATGACCTGGTCTCCGTGGCTCATCCAACAAATCTGAGCATCAGGTTGCCCTTCAAGAATCTCTCCACCTGCAGTTACCTTTAGATCTGTTGCTCCATACTCACGCAGACCAGTCTTATCAACTCGACCGCCTAGAGCTTGGGCTAGAACCTGGAACCCGTAGCAAATACCTAGTACTGGAACACCTAGTTCAAGGATGCCCTTATCTAGCTGAGGCGAACCTGGTTCATAAACACTTGAAGGACCACCAGAGAGAATGATCGCCAACGGGTTCTTAGCCTGAACTTCTGCTGCGCTCACATTGTGGTGAACAATCTCGCTATAGACCCCGGCCTCACGGACACGTCTAGCGATTAGCTGTGCGTATTGAGCACCAAAATCTACAACAAGAACTGGACGATTAGTTGATTCACTAATTCTCTTTACCTGCCTTTGCAGCGAAAATCTCATTCACCTTTACTGTGTATTGACGCTCAATAAAGAATGAGCTCAGCGGAATGATTCCACCGAGGGCAATAAGAATGAAGTCCATGAACTTCAGCTCTGCCAATCTCCATAGCCTGAAGTCTGCAAATAGGTAAACGACGTAGAGAAAACCGTGAATCTGTAAAAGGGTCTTAGAGATATCGATTCCCTCCTCTGGGAATCCAGTGTCATCAACTGGGTTAGGCACCAGCCCTAAGAAACCTGCATTACCGCCAGACCAGATGGTCAATCCAAAGGCATACTTCAGCACCATCTCAACAACTACGAGCAGCAGGAAGATACCGGTAATTAGGGAGCTGGCTCGGTAGAAAGAGATAGCCGATTTGGCTTGGGCTGGGGAGGTCATTCCCCTATTTTACATGCTGCTTGATGTATGCATCGGACAGCAGTCGCCACCAGATAAATAGCGCAAAGAGAGCAAAGACAGTCCACTCGATGGCATAGAAAGCACTCAGCCAGTTGACCTGAGTATCAGACCTAGCAACGCCAATGGTTATTGGTTCAAGCTTCGGGATTGAACTGAACTGGCTCTCATGGGTCAGAGCCAAGACACCGGTATAGACATCAGATTCTTTACTCTCATCCTGAGCGAACCAGATGTTGATCAACTGTGGGACTGAGAGCGACTCAAACAGCTTTGGGTCGCTGTATTCCTGAGGTGCTTCGCTAGGGATGTATCGACCGGTGAGTGGCTCAGCACCTGACAGCGCACCTGAAGAACCAGCGGTTGTAAAGATCGGGAGGTTGATCTTCTCCAAGACATCTCTTGCGTTATCCTCGCCTTCAACGAATCCAACTGCAACAAAGATTTTCCCTGTTGGATTAGAGGCTGGAACTACTACCCAGTAACCCTGTCGACCATCAAGCTGAATTCTGTTACCTACCAATACAGCTTGAGATGAACTCAAATAGATTTCGGCCTGAACTTCTGAAAGTACTTTGTCTTTAACTTGTTTAGAGATCTCCATAAAGGTAAAGGGCTCCCCCGCCTGAGCTATTTCTTCTAATGCAAGAACCTGGACTTTATCCCAGCTCTCGTTATCTGAATTAGGAATAACAGATCTGGTTACCTGCCACTGAGCTAGGGCTGCAAATATTCCAGCCAAAAGAAGGCAAAGCAGCAGTGCGCCAAGCCACTTAATACTCAGTGCAAGTTTCAGCATTGATTAGGAGTTGTATGGAGCAACAACGGTGTCAACTCGTTGGAACTCTTTTAGATCTGAGTAACCGGTTGTTGACATTGCACGTCTAAGTGCACCCATTAGGTTCGCTCTACCATCAGCAGAACTTGAAGGTCCCTGAAGAATCTGTTCTAGTGAACCGACACTGCCAACCTTGACTCTTTCACCTCTAGGAAGTTCTGGGTTATAAGCTTCTGCTCCCCAGTGCCAACCTGAACCAGGAGCCTCAGTTGCACGAGCAAGCACAGAACCAAGCATCACTGCATCTGCACCACAGGCAATTGCTTTGACGATATCTCCTGAAGAACCCAAGCCCCCGTCCGCAATAACGTGGACATAGCGACCACCAGATTCGTCCATGTAATCACGTCTTGCACCAGCAACATCGGCAACAGCAGTTGCCATCGGAGCGTGAATACCTAGAACGTTACGGGTAGTTGAAGCACGTCCTCCACCAAAACCAACTAGCACACCGGCAGCACCAGTTCTCATCAGGTGAAGTGCTGCTGTGTATGTGGCAGCTCCACCAACAATTACAGGAACATCTAGTTCGTAGATGAACTGCTTTAGGTTCAGCGCCTCATGTGTTTTAGACACATGTTCTGCAGAAACTGTAGTTCCACGGATCACAAACAGGTCAACACCGCTGGCTGTAACAACATTGGCAAACTCTGCAGTTCTCTGCGGAGAAAGCGCACCAGCAACTGTTACTCCAGCCTTACGAATCTGAGCTAGACGGTCACGAATAAGTTCTGGCTTGATTGGCTCTGAGTAGATTCGCTGCAAACCAGCTGTTGCCTCGTCATCGCTGAGTTCAGCAATCTCTTTTAGCTGCTTGGTTGGGTCTTCGTATCTAGTCCATAGACCTTCTAGGTCTAGAACACCTAGACCACCTAGCTTGCCAATAGCAATAGCGGTCTCTGGAGAGACAACAGAGTCCATTGGAGCAGCTAGCACTGGTAGATCAAAACTGTATGCGTCAATGTTCCAAGCCGTTGAGACATCTCTAGGGTCTCTAGTTCTTCTAGATGGAACTACTGCAATGTCATCGAAAGCCCAGCTTCGGTTACCACGCTTACCGCGGCCAATTTCTATTTCGCTCAACGGTATCTCCTAGCGGTTGTTGTAGTTAGGTGCTTCGACAGTCATCTGAATATCGTGCGGGTGAGACTCTTTCAAACCTGCAGGAGTAATTCTTACGAACTTACCCTTTGCTTGCAGTTCTTCAATAGTGCCTGCACCGACATAACCCATAGCGGCACGAAGACCACCGATGAGCTGGTGAGCAACAGATGAAACTGTTCCTCTGTAAGGGACTCTTCCCTCAATACCTTCAGGAACAAGCTTGTCTTCACGAAGAACATCGTCCTGGAAGTAACGGTCCTTAGAGTAGCTCCTTGCTTCTCCTCTAGAC
>RFNI01000209.1 GCA_009927245.1 Actinomycetota bacterium
ACCTCAGCACCGGTAGCCTCAGCTACGAAGTTAGTAAAGCGAGCGGTGTCTAGGACACCAGCCTGACCAATTACGCGCTCCTTAGGGAAGCCTGAAGCCTTCTGAGCAAGGGCTGTCATCTCGTCCAATGGGTTAGAAACAACCAAAATAACGGCGTTTGGAGCGTGCTTGGCAATGTTCTTAGCAACTCCGCCAACAATTCCTGCGTTGACCTCTAAAAGGTCCATACGGCTCATGCCAGGCTTACGTGGCAGACCTGCTGTGATGATCACGATGCCGCTGTCAGCAATAGCTTCGTAGCCAGCACCATCTGGGTGGTGGTAGCGCCAATAACCTTGGTCTCATAGCCCTCAATTGAGCGAGACTGGTTGATATCTAGGGCAACACCCTCAGGCTTACCTTCCAAAATGTCGGTCAAAACGACTGTGTCGAAGATGTCATACGCAGCTAAACGCTGCGCTGTTGTGGTTCCATAGAACCCTGAACCGATTACTGAGACTTTACCGTGGCGTGCCATGTTGCATTAGCTCCTTGTGGGATAAATTTGGGTGTTTGACGGATATAGCCTAATGGTTCGGGATAAACTGAAAGGCTTTGATAACAAAGCTAAAATTTGAGATTTAGGCAGCTAATTAGATGAAAAAACTTGGCACCGTCGGCACGCTCCTAAGGATCTTTCCTTACGCGAAAAGTGCCCTACCTAGAGTGATGCTCGGCACCGTCGCCGCCATCCTCGGCCACATGTTCGCCCTTGCTATTCCTCAGTTCCTAAAGAACTTGGTTGACCAACTAAAGGACAACCCAAGCTTCACCATGCTGGTATTGGCAGTAACAGCAGTTCTTGGCATGGGTCTTCTAGAAGCCATCATGGTTCTTCTTAGAAGATGGTTGGTGCTAACTCCAGGAACACATGTTGAAGCAGGTCTTAGAAAGACTCTCTACGCAAAGCTTCAAGATCTACCGGTAGCGTTCCACGACAAGTGGCCTAGCGGACAGTTGCTCTCTCGTGTCACAGGAGATCTGAGCATGATTCGTCGTTGGCTATCTTTTGGTCTAGTGCTTCTAGTTGCCAACATCTTCACAATCGTTGTTGGTTTCATCGTGCTCTATTCATTCAACTGGATTCTGGCGACAGTGTTCTTTGTAATGATGAGCCCACTTTGGATTCTTGGTTTCAGATTCGAAAAGGATTACCACGACACCGCAAGATTGAGCCAGGACCAAGCGGGAGACCTAGCAACAGCTGTTGAAGAAAGCGTTCACGGAGTTCGTGTTCTAAAAGCTTTCGGCCGCGGTGATTTCATGACTCAAAAGTTTGCTCAAGATGCTCTAAAGCTTCGAGAGACAGAACTGAAGAAAGCCAAGATGGTTTCAAGACTTTGGTTCTTCTTCTCAACAATTCCTGACTTTGCTCTAGGTCTATGTTTGATCATCGGTGTTTGGCAAATTGTTCAGGGAGATATCACCCCTGGCGTGCTAGCTGCCTTCATCTTGACTACCCGTGTGCTGCACTGGCCAATTGACTCAATCGGTTTCCTATTGTCAATGACCATCGATGCAAGGACAGCCGTTGAGCGTTTCTTCGAAGTAATCGATACCAAGGTTGATATTGCTGATCCAGAAGAGCCAAAGCAGATTACCGAACCTAAGGGTCACCTGGTATTCGAGAATGTGCACTTTAGATATGCAGATGCTCCAGAAGATCAACCAGATCTCCTAAACGGCATCAACTTAGAAATCCAACCTGGTGAATCTGTTGCTTTAATCGGTATTACCGGTTGCGGTAAGACTTCCTTGACTGCCCTTGCAACAAGACTCTACGAAGTCACCTCCGGTTCAATCAAGCTTGATGGTGTTGACATCAGAGACCTCACCAGAGAAGACCTCAGAGCACGTATTGCAATGGCCTTCGAAGATGCCACTTTGTTCTCTGACTCAGTGAGTTCAAACGTATTGCTCGGTAGACCAGATAGCACACAGGAAGAACTTGATCAGGCAATGGACATTGCTCAAGCCGGATTCGCCTATGAACTACCAGATGGTCTTGATACCAAGATCGGTGAAGAAGGACTTTCACTATCAGGTGGTCAAAGACAACGACTAGCGCTAGCTAGAGCAGTTGCTGCTCAGCCTTCAGTATTGGTCTTGGATGACCCGCTATCTGCTCTAGATGTTGATACTGAAGCAATGGTTGAAGATGCCCTTAGAACAGTGCTAAAGGCCACAACAGCCCTCATTGTTGCTCACCGTCCTTCAACTGTTCAGCTAGCTGACCGGGTTGCTCTATTGCAGGACGGCAAGATTGTCGCCGTTGGTAAGCACAGTGAACTGCTGGCTACCAACGAGCACTACAGGTATGTAATTAGCAGCCTCGATGCCGCTGGAAAGATGATTGAGGTGAACAACTAATGAGCATTCAGGGCGTAAAAGACGAAGAGAAGATTCACCTAAATAAAGAAGAACAGAAGCGCATCCGAGCACGCTCGATGAAGCTACTGGGCGAGATTATTAGCCCAGTCAAGAACAGACTGTTCATCAGCCTCGCATTGGTGATCACTAGTCAGGCTCTTAGAGTTTCAGGTCCTTTCCTAATTGCTTTGCTAATTGACCAGGGTGTTCCAGAAGCCCAAAAAGGTAACTGGGATCCGATGTATTGGATTGTTGGCGGTTATGTTCTAGCTTCACTGCTAGCCGGTGTCACCATTGCATACTTCCTTCGCTTTGCAGCGAGAGTAAACCAAGACATCATGTTTGGTTTACGTAAGCGACTATTTGCTCACACTCAGAAACTGTCCATCGAATTCCACGAAACCTATACCTCAGGCCGTGTTATCGCTAGACAGACATCTGACATGGACTCATTGAAGGAACTGCTTGATTCAGGTGGTAACGAGATGATCGCAGGTCTGTTGTTTATGACCTTCACCGCTGTTGCTCTGGTAACAGTTGACCCAGAGTCATTCCTGATCATGTTGGTCTCTTTCATTCCACTGTTCTTCCTAACCCGCTGGTTCCAGGTCAACACCAGAATCAACTACCGCAAGACCAGAGTTGCCTCAGCGAAGTTGATTGTTCACTTCGTTGAGACCATGACAGGTATCCGTGCAGTTAAGGCTTTCCGCAAGGAGAAGAGAAACGAAGAGACCTATAA
>RFNI01000101.1 GCA_009927245.1 Actinomycetota bacterium
GGGCTTGGTAGAGGATTACCGCTCAGTCAATGCGAAGGTAATTCAGCTCTTCGGTATCTATGACCCAGGTCTAATCATGATCGGTAACATCACAGTTGCATTTGTTTTGCTCTGGGGTGGCTGGCGAGTAATGCAGGGCGATCTTGGTATCGGTATTTTGATCTCTTGTATTTTGTATGCACGAAGCTTCTATGAGCCAATGGAAAACATTGCCATGTTCTATAACTCATACCAGTCAGCTAACTCAGCTCTAGAGAAGATCTCCGGTGTTCTAGAAGAAGAACCTTCTGTTCCACAGGCTTCGAACCCAACCCCGCTTGCAGCACAAAAGGGGCATCTGCAGTTTAGAGATGTTCAGTTTGCATACTCCAACGGTAAGGTAGTGCTACCAAACTTTGACCTAGATATTCCAGCTGGTCAGACTATTGCGCTAGTTGGAACTACCGGTGCTGGTAAATCAACCATGGCTAAGTTGATCTCTCGTTTCTATGACCCAACCAAGGGCTCAGTTGAACTAGATGGTGTGAACCTTAGAGAACTAGCCGATGATGACCTACGAAAAGCTGTAGTAATGGTTACCCAAGAGGCTTACCTCTTTAGCGGTTCAGTTGCTGAGAACATCTCACTTGGTAAACCAGGTGCATCTGTTGAAGAGATCCAGAATGCAGCTAAAGCTGTCGGTGCTCACGAGTTCATCCTTAGCCTGCCTGATGGCTATGACACCGATGTGAATAAGCGTGGTGGTCGAGTCTCAGCAGGGCAAAGACAGTTGATCTCATTCGCTAGAGCATTTATTGCTGACCCAACGGTCCTAATCCTCGATGAGGCAACCAGCTCACTGGATATCCCAGGTGAGCGTATGGTTCAAAGAGGACTGCAGACACTATTGGCCGGTAGAACTGCGATCATCATCGCTCACCGTCTATCCACAGTATCTATCGCTAACCGAGTGATAGTTATGGAGCACGGTCAGATGATAGAAGATGACACCCCAGCTAAGTTGATTGCTGGAACAGGTAAGTTCTCGAAGATGCATAAGGCTTGGCGGGATTCTCTCGTCTAGGCTAGTAATAACCAATCACCACTAAATCAGAAGGCACCACTATGGAAAAAATCAAGGTAGTCGGCAAGGTCGTTGAGCTTGACGGCGATGAAATGACTCGCATTATTTGGCAGAACATCAAAGACTCTTTGATCTTGCCTTTCCTAGATGTTGACCTTGAATACTATGACCTATCTATCGAGCACAGAGATGCTACCGATGACCAGGTCACCATTGATGCAGCTAATGCAATCAAGACCCACGGTGTTGGTGTGAAGTGTGCAACGATTACGCCTGATGAGGCTCGAGTAACAGAGTTCAGCTTGAAAAAGATGTGGAAGTCACCTAACGGAACTATCCGCAACATCCTTGACGGTGTTGTCTTCCGTGAGCCAATCATCATATCTAACGTGCCGAGACTGGTTCCTGGTTGGACTAAGCCGATCATCATCGGTCGTCACGCTCACGGAGACCAATACAAGGCAACTGACTTCAAGGTGCCAGGTGCAGGGCGAGTAACAATGACTTGGGCACCAGCTGATGGTTCAGAGCCAACCACTCTAACTGTTGCTGATTACCCAGAGCACGGTGGTGTTGCAATGGGTATGTATAACTACATGGACTCAATCCGTGACTTTGCTAGAGCATCGTTCAACTACGGTCTCTCTCGTAACTACCCGGTTTACCTTTCAACTAAGAACACCATCTTGAAGGCCTACGATGGTGCATTCAAGGATGCTTTCCAGGAAGTATTCGATGCAGAATACAAGTCAAAGTTTGAAGCAGCAGGTTTGACCTATGAGCACCGTCTAATCGATGACATGGTTGCTGCTGCTTTGAAGTGGGAAGGTGGCTACGTCTGGGCATGTAAGAACTACGACGGTGACGTCCAGTCAGACACTGTTGCGCAGGGCTTTGGTTCACTTGGTCTAATGACCTCAGTGCTAACCACACCTGATGGTAAGACTGCTCTTGCTGAAGCTGCTCACGGAACTGTTACCCGTCACTACCGTGACTGGCAGGCAGGTAAGAAGACTTCAACTAACCCAATCGCTTCTATCTACGCTTGGACTCGTGCACTTATGCACAGAGCAAAGCTAGATAACACTCCTGAAGTTCTAAAGTTTGCTGAGACCCTAGAAGATGTTGTTATCAAGACTGTTGAAGCAGGACACATGACTAAGGATCTAGCAGCTCTTGTTGGCAGCGGTCAGGCTTACCAAACAACAGACGAGTTCATGGCAACTCTTGCAGAAAACCTAAAGGCACGCCTTAGCTAACTGTGAATAACAGCAACTAGTTTTGCCTGTGTAAAACTCCAGCACGAAATGTGTTGGAGTTCTATCTTTGGGGGCATGTATAAACACAAAAAATCTAACTGGCTAAGACCAATGCTTCTTTCCAGTGCTTTCTCGTTAATCATCGGGTTGGCAGTTGTTCCTCAAGTTCAAGCTCAGGCAACAACTCCAACACCTTCCTGCAACGTAAGTAAAACAAGTTGCACAATCACATTCCCATACTCAGGTGACTACTACGTTTGGAGCCCGCCTGCGGATATCAGAACCATGAACATCTCACTCTCTGGAGCGCAAGGAGGTAGAAGTGGAGGTAATGGTTCAAAGACCAGCGCAACCTTCAAGGCTCTGCCAACAGGGAGTCTCTACGTTTATGTTGGCGGACAGGGTTCATCAGGTAATGGTGCAGCTGGCGGATACAACGGTGGAGGAGCAGCAGGCTCTGGTCACGGTGATGAAGGTTCAGGTGGAGGTGCAACCGACATTAGAACAAGCACAGCTTTAGCTGATCGCATTGCTGTTGCCGGTGGTGGTGGAGGAACCGGTGGTTGGGTTGGTGGAACTGGTGGTTCTGCCGGTGGCCCAACTGGTGTTGCCGGAGGTAATGGACAGGGTCTTGGTGGTTCTGGTGGAACTCCATCTTCTGGGGGAACTGGAGGAATATCATTTGGCGCAGCAACTACCAACGGCTCTGCTGGAGCCA
>RFNI01000059.1 GCA_009927245.1 Actinomycetota bacterium
GAGCTTCGTGAAATAGGTATCTCAACGGCTATCGGTATCGGTGGAGACCCAATCATTGGAACCACTCACATCGACGCCCTAGCTGCTTTCGAAGCAGATCCAGAGACCAAGGCAATTGTTCTTATTGGTGAAATCGGTGGAGACTCTGAAGAGAAGGCAGCTGCCTATATCAAGGAGAACGTAACTAAGCCAGTAGTTGCCTATGTTGCAGGTTTCACTGCTCCTGAAGGTAAGACCATGGGTCACGCTGGTGCGATTGTTTCTGGTTCTGCAGGAACTGCTCAGGCTAAGAAAGAAGCATTTGAGGCTGTTGGCGTGAAGGTGGGCAAAACACCTAGCGAAACTGCAGCGCTAATGCGCGGTGTTATCGCTAGCCTGTAATTCATGCGAATCAGGGCGTTTGGACAAGGGGCACTAGAGGCTTCATTTGTCATTGCCTTAGGTTTTGTCTCTGTCTTTCTGTTGAACATAACCATTTGGTTGGTTGAACAAACCCAAGGCTCAAACTTCACAACCGTTCTGCAAACCTCTTCACTGATTTGGCTAAACGCTCACGGTGTGCCAATTCATTTTGCTGCTAGCAAGCTAGGTAGTGTCAGCGTTCCTGAATACTCCTTCGATCTAATCCCACTTGGTTTTAGCATCTTGATTGGTTGGGCTATCTACCGTGCAGGTCGAAGACTAAGTAGTGATCAACATCTAGGTGTTAGCTGGTTTGGTGCTATTACCAGTTACGCAATTCTCGCTCTTGCCGTTACCGGTGTTGCAAGTTCTAAGAAGATATTCGTTGAGGATTGGCAAGCGATCTTTATCCCAACTGCACTCTTTGCTTTTCTGCTAATTCTTGGTTCAGTAATTGGTGCACCTCGATACGAAGGCGAGGGTGAGCTAAGAGTCAAGGTATCTGGTTTCTTTACCAGCCTCTTTGAAAGATTGCCTTGGGCAATTAGACCAGTTCTCTCACCAGCTTTTAGAGCAGGAACTTCAGTTGTCTTAGTTCTCACAACCTTCAGCGCTATTTATATTGCTATAGCTCTTGCTTGGAACTGGGTTGAGGTTATTCGTCTCTACCAATCCATGCAGCTGAGTCTTCTAGGAACAATCTCAGTGAGCATGGGGCAGTTAGCGCTGTTACCTAACTTCATCGCTTTAGGGGATACCTGGCTTACCGGTGTTGGTTTCTCAATCGGGCAAGGTTCTATGGTTAGCCCAATGGGAACTGAACTAGGTCCAGTGCCAGCGCTGCCACTACTTGCTGTTATCCCGCTGGGAAGTTCTAGTCTGACTATTCTTTTTGTAATCCTTCCGCTGCTCGCTGGCTTTGCAGCGACACTGTTGGTTAAGAGTCACACCGCTGATTTGAGATTCAGCTACGCATCTGCGACATCTGCTGCTCTGGTTTTGGGTATATCGATTGGCTTGGTTGCAGGTCTTGAAATGATGCTCCTAGCTGATTTCTCCGGAGGATCTATCGGACCTGGACGAATGAGTACAGTTGGGGCAACTCCTTGGCTAGTTGGTTTAGTGACCTTTGCTGAGGTTGCGGTTGCTTCTACTCTGGCTGCCTTCTTTAGCGCTAGACCGGAAGCGGCTGACCGTGAACTTATTCAGAAGGTGCGACGGGTAAAATAGGGGAGTGCTCTCAGTTGTCGTCCTCATCTCTGGCAGCGGATCAAACCTTCTTGCATTACTAAAAGCAGCCGAAAATCCGCTTTACCCAGTCAAAGTCGTCGCAGTTGGCTCCGATAAGGATGCCCCTGGACTAGAGCATGCTGAACTCTTTGAGGTTGACACTTTCATTGTTGAGCCTTCCCGTTTCCAAGACAAAGAGCAGTGGGCTAAGACACTTCTAGCAAACGTCTTACATCACCAACCAGACCTTGTTGTCCTAGCTGGCTTTATGAAGATTCTTCCTGAATCTTTTGTGAAGGCTTTTGAAGGGAAATTGATCAACACTCATCCTTCACTACTACCTGATTTCAAAGGTGCTCACGCTGTTCGCGATGCTCTGCAGGCAGGGGCTAAGAAGACCGGTGTCACCATTCACTATGTTGATGCGGGTGTTGATACCGGACCGGTAATCGTCCAGCAGGAACTCACCATCAACGAAGGTGAATCCGAATCAGAATTACACGAACGCATCAAAGTTATTGAAAGAGCGCTTCTCGTTGAAACCATCGAGAAGCTAGCGCTAGCAAAATCAGCACAAGAAGGAAACTAAGTGGCCCAGGCAAACCAATACAGTGCAGCTGACTACCAGCACCGTGATCGCATAGCAATCAAGCGTGCGCTCCTTTCAGTTAGCGATAAGACTGGACTACTTGATCTTGCCAAGGCGCTGAACGAACACCAGGTTGAGATTGTTTCTACCGGTTCAACTGCTTCAACTATTCGTGACGCTGGTATTCCAGTCACCGATGTCTCTGCTGTTACCGGTTTCCAAGAAGCACTGGATGGTCGCGTAAAGACCCTGCACCCAAACATTCACGCTGGATTGTTAGCTGACCTTCGTCTTACCAATCACCAAGAGCAACTTAGAGATCTAGGCGTTGAACCATTCGAGTTGGTTGTTGTCAACCTCTATCCATTCGCCAAGACTGTTGCCAATGGCGCTAAGGGCGATGCTGTTGTTGAACAGATTGATGTTGGAGGACCTGCAATGGTTAGAGGTTCAGCTAAGAACTTCGCGAATGTTGCAGTGGTAGTTGATCCAACTAAGTATTCAGAGATTGTTGCAGCTCTAATTGCTGGGGGAACCACTCTCAACCAGAGAAGAGAGCTAGCTACGGAGGCTTTCTCACACACGGCCAAGTACGATGCTGCAGTTGCGAGCTGGTTTGTTTCAGAAGTTGAATCAAGAGCACTACCTAACCAGACCATCGAGACTTCACACAAGAACCCAGGATTCCCGCAGACCATTGAATTGAAGCATCGCTAATGAACGTGCTTCGCTACGGGGAGAATGCACATCAAGCTGCGGCTATCTATCGCAACACTGCACCTAGTGCTGTTTCAGGTATTGCTCAGGCTAAGCAGCACGCTGGTAAAGAGATGTCATAC
>RFNI01000238.1 GCA_009927245.1 Actinomycetota bacterium
TGGTGTTGAAGTAACACTTAGCGATGGCAGAGTGATTTCTGGTTCACACTGTTTGATGGCTGTTGGTTCTATTCCAAATACAGCAGGTCTTGGTCTTCAGGAAGCTGGAGTTGAACTAACCGAATCAGGACACGTTGTTGTAAACAAGGTAGCTAGAACATCCAGAGCAAACGTATATGCAGTTGGTGACTGCACAACCTTCCTCCCACTTGCTTCTGTTTCTGCGATGCAGGGCAGAACTGCTGTCTTCCACACTCTTGGAGATGTTGCAAGACCAACTGAACTTAGAAACGTAGCAGCTAACGTCTTCACAGCCCCTGAGATTGCGTCTGTTGGTTGGACAGAGAAAGATGTTCAAGCAGGACTAGTAAATGGAACAGTTCACAAGATTGAACTAGAACTAAACCCAAGAGCTAAGGTCCAAGGCATCAACGATGGTTTCATCAAGCTCATCGCATCATCAGGTGGAACAGTCATCGGTGGAGTAGTGGTAGCACCAAAAGCCAGTGAACTGATTTACCCAATTGCCATAGCAGTTGAAAACAGACTCACAGTCGATCAGGTAGCTAGAACCTTTGCCGTTTACCCTTCGATCTCAACATCAATCACCGATGCTGCACGTGCTTTGCATGTGCCAAATCTTTAGGCTAAAACTTGAATATCTAAACTGGTTCGACCAGCCAGCCTGTTTGAGCTCTGGGCTAGATGATGTTCGGGTTAATTTTTGCTAGGCGATACACAAAAATGGTTTTAGGAGCGTCAAATGCAAGAACGTCCCACGCACTAGTGTTAGCCACATAACCAGGAGTCCAGACACCAGTGTCACTCGAAGCTGTTGAGCATGCAACTCCGGAAATGATTGCAGAAGATCGTGTATACCAGGCACAGACTTGAACGATTCTTAGGCCGTCATAAACATTAGCCGCTGCTTTAGTTTGACCGAGATAATACAAAAACATTACCTCTGTAGATGTTGCATAGCTTGGACCCCAGTAAGTACGTGAAAGTCTTGAGCCTTGGTACCAATTGAACGCCAATGGATCCATTCCGGGTGTTAATTCTGCTTGGAAAGTCTCGTATTGAACATTTGGACAAGGGTAGGAGCTAATTGATCCGTCATCCAATTGGGTGGTGCAAAGTATTTGAGGTTCATTGTCTTGAGGTTCCGCCGCTGTTGCAAATCCGGTTGGAATCAACACAAGGCCAACTGTAATTGCTAAAACTAGTGATTTCTTGTTTCTCATTCTTACTCCCTTACGCTTTTATAGTGATTAACCTAACTACC
>RFNI01000038.1 GCA_009927245.1 Actinomycetota bacterium
GCCGATACTTTCTCTTGCAACGTAGAGGTGAGCATCATCTTGAGTGAAGCCACGTGCTCTAGTGATCCCGTGTAGCACACCAGACTTCTCGTAGCGATAAACAGTTCCGAACTCGAACATACGAAGTGGAAGGTCTCTGTATGAGCGCGCTTGGGATTTGTAAATCAAGCAGTGGAACGGACAGTTCATCGGCTTCAAGTAGTAATCCTGAGCCTGCCTCTTTACATTTCCTTCTTCGTCTAATTCTTCATCAAGTTTCAGTGGAGGGAACATACCTTCCGCGTACCACTCCAGGTGGCCTGATGTCTCGAACAGGTTCGACTTTGTCACGTGTGGGCTATAAACAAATTCATAACCGCTTTGCTCGTGTCTTGCACGTGAGTAATCTTCCATGACCTTACGGATGATTCCACCCTTTGGATGGAACACCGCAAGACCTGATCCAATTTCTTCAGGGAATGAGAACAGATCTAGCTCTGCACCGATTCTTCTGTGGTCACGCTTTGCAGCCTCTTCCATCTGAGCCTGATGTGCACGAAGTTCATCTTTGCTAGGCCAAGCAGTTCCATAAATTCTTTGCAGTTGCTTGTTGTTCTCGTTACCTCGCCAGTATGCAGCTGCAACTCGAGTGAGAGCGTACCCATTACCAATCATTCGTGTATTAGGTAAGTGGGCCCCTGCAGAGGTCTTTCCAAACAACCTGTTCAGCCTTGACGTCATAGTTGTCGTAGATAGTTAGCTCGCCAGCACCCACTTCAGCAGATGCTTCACCAACATCTTGAGTACCTGACTTGAGTCCGATCAGTTCTAGCTTGTATGGCTCATTCGCAAGCTCTGTAGTTGCAGCCTCATCGTTAGTGACACGTCTTAGGAAGCGCTGACCGCTTCGAATGATGCGATCCATCTCCTTCTCAAGAGCACGAAGGTCTTCAGGAGTAAAGGGCTTGTCAACATCAAAGTCATAGTAGAAACCGTCTTTGATTGGAGGACCGATACCAAGCTTGGCTTCAGGGTTTAGAGTCTGA
>RFNI01000135.1 GCA_009927245.1 Actinomycetota bacterium
GCTTGGAAAGACTTCTATTCGATTTACCTGCTCAGTGGAAGACTTGGGGAGTTCATTGCAGATGAACTAACTCAAGGAGATTTAGATAAGTCCACGCTTAGGTTTGCTTGGAATGAGAGAGTGACCGATAAGACCTTGAAGCTCTTGATTAAGGCTAAGAAGGAAGAGCTAGCGGCTAAGGCTCGTTAGATCTCTAGAGATTCACCTGAGAGTAGATAGTGGAACTGCCCACCCTGAGCTTCGGTGATGGCTTTGACTCTGCCATTACTTAGAGCATTACCAAAATCACTCAGCAGTGCATTGTGAGTTGCCATCGAGTGCTTGTGTTTGATGGCAGATACGAAGTCCATGATTTCTGAAATCTTGAGCCACGGTGCACTGGTTGGAACTGCAAGTAATTCAACAGGTCGATCTGGGTTGGTAAATGAATCGCCTGGGTAGTAGAACTTGTCGTTGATAAGAACTCCACGGTTTTCAATAACTGGAATGCTGTGGTGAATAACTGCGTGCAGGTCACCAAAGAACTCGAGAGTGAAAGGACCAACTGGGTAGTGATCGCCTAGGTAAACCGGAGTGGTGTTGTAGTTGGAGAGTCTGGTGCAAACCTGAGGTGTTCCAAAGATCATCAAATCGGGGTTGTTCCGGCTAAGTCTGTCTAGTTGAGCTTCAAAGCAGTGGTCATCGTGAGCATGAGTTATCACAACAGCAACAACATCGGTAAGGCCTTCAAGTGGCTCTGTGTATGCACCTGGGTCTAGAACTAGCTTCTTGCCCTGCTCTTCAAAGACAATGCAAGCATGCCCATACTTAGTGAGTTTCATGCCTTCAGAATACAAGCCATGGCAAACTTAGAATCGGACATTTATTGGAGTAATGCAAACTATGGCAAAGAAGCTAACCGATCACAACTGTGAAGCCCACAATTCAGCTAAAGACCCAAGATGTGTTTGCAGTCACAATCCTGGAGGTGAGTGCCACTGTCCTCCAAATGAATGCAAGTGTGATCAGAAGCACCACCTAGAAGGTGCTACTCAAGAAGGCCACAACTGCTGTGCTACTGGTGGAGAGCATCAACATCCTTCGGCACATAGCCATGATCATTCAGGTCACGCGGGTCACGATCACTCACACCATGATCCAGGCATGTTCAAGAAGCAGGTGCTTCAAGCTACTGCACTTACTATTCCTGCCGTTTACTTCTCTCACACAGTTCAGATGCTCCTAGGTTTCCAAGCGGTTGAATTCCCATACTCGCAATACATCCCAGCCCTTATCGGGATTTTCATGTTCTTCACCTCAGGCAGAGTTTTCCTAACCACTGGTTGGCAGGAAATCAAAGATCGAAAGCCTGGCATGATGGCGCTTATTGCGATGGCTCTAATCGTTGCTTTTGGATATAGCTTCGTATTGACTATCTCTGAATTAGCTGGGGCACCGATTGGTCACATGGACTTCTGGTGGGAGCTAGCGACACTGATAACGATTATGTTGGTTGGCCACTGGTTAGAAATGTCTGCAATCATGCGAGCATCAAATGCTTTAGGTGAATTGCAGAGCATGCTTCCCGATACTGCTTCAGTTCTTAGGGGAAAAAAGTATGAGAGCGTTCCAGTCAATTTTGTTCAAATTGGTGATCAGATAGCAATTGCCCCGGGTGGAATAGTTCCTGTTGATGGTCTCGTACTTTCAGGTAAAGCAAAAGTAGATGAGTCCATGCTGACTGGGGAGTCTGCTTTAGTTAAGAAGGAACAGGGCGCTACAGTTTTCGCTGGAACAGTTATTAGCCCAGATAGCACTCAAAAGGTTGGCTCATTAGTAATCCAAGCCACCGCAACCGGAGCAAATACCGCTTTCTCACAAATCATGAAAATGGTTGATGAAGCGCAAAAGTCAAAATCCAGTACTCAGCGTTTAGCGGATAAAGCTGCCGGGTGGTTGTTCTACGTCGCTTTAGCGTCAGCAGCGCTTACCACCATCTACTGGCTGCTAAACGGAACCCAAGACATCAACTTCATCTTGGAACGAGTAGTAACTGTCTTGGTTATCGCTTGCCCTCATGCTTTGGGTCTTGCAATTCCGTTGGTCACAGCAATCACCACAGCAAAGGCAGCATCCTCGGGATTGCTCATAAGAAACAGGCAGATGTTTGAGCAGGCAGCGAAGTTGCACGTTGTGCTCTTTGATAAGACAGGAACTCTAACTTTAGGTAAGCGAACTGTGGCTGATGTCAGAGTTGCTGCCAAAGCAAAGACTCAGGATGCAAATAAGGCTTTAGCAATTGCAGCTGCAGTTGAACTATCTAGCGAGCATTCAATTGGTAGAGCAATTGTTGCTGCTGCTGATACAGCAAAACTAAAGCTTCCTAAAGCCAAAGACTTTGAGGGGCTGGCCGGTCAGGGTGTTGGTGCACTTGTTGGCAAGGCAAGCGTCATTGTTGGCTCTCCGGCTCTACTGGTGCAACGAAGTATTCGGATGGAAGTGTCAGATGTCCTTTGGGCTGATGAGGCAACTTCTTCCGGATACACCGTAATTTGTGTTGTAGTTGATGGGAATCTGGAGGCTCTGATCACTATTGGAGATGTGGTCAGGGACAGTTCAGCAGATGCGATTTATCAATTGCAGTTGGAGCGAATTAGAGTTGGGCTGCTCACCGGTGACGCTCAAGGAGTTGCCGAGAAAATTGCCAACGAGCTAAGGATTACCGAGGTCTTTGCAGAGACATTACCCTGGCACAAGGCAGAGCTAATAAAGGGTCTTCAAACAAGCGGTGCTGTCATTGGCTTTGTGGGGGACGGAATCAACGATGCTCCAGCTCTTGCCCAGGCCGATGTTAGTTTCGCGATTGGGGCTGGCACCAACGTTGCTATTGAATCGGCTGGCATAGTTCTGATTAGCGATGACCCAGGGGCAGTAGTTAGAGCCGTAAAGCTAAGCCGCAAGGTAAGAACCAAGTCACTGCAGAACCTGTGGTGGGCAGCTGGTTATAACATTCTGGCAATACCTTTGGCAGCAGGTGTCTTCATGCCATTAGGTTTAGTTCTGACTCCGGCTATCGGAGCAGTTTTGATGTCGCTTTCAACTTTGATCGTTGCCATCAATGCGCAGACGCTCAGGAAGTAGTAATGACAACACTAGGAATAGTTATCAACCCAACCTCTGGAAGAGGTAAGGGAAGAGTTCTTGGTGAGCAGACTAAAGCGGAGTTCGCTAAGACTGCAATCAAACTTATTGATCTCTCTGCAGAGAGCTTTGCTAACGCGATGGAGAACGCTAAGTCTGCTCTGACTAAGAAAACCATCGACGGTTTAATAGTTGTCGGTGGGGATGGCATGTTCCACCTGGCAGTGAATGCAGTGGCAACCACAGGTGTACCAGTTGGTTTGGTTGCGGCAGGGACTGGAAATGACTCCGCTAGAGCCTTGGGTCTTCCAATTCACGATGTCAAAGCAGCTGTTGCTCACATAGTTGAAAAGATCAAGGCTCCAAGAATTGTTGACCTGATTTCATCTGTTTCACTGAATAAGACCTTCTATTCTTTTGGTGCAGTTAGCGCTGGTTTTGACGCTCTGGTAAACAAAAGAGCGAACATGTGGAATTGGATCAAGGGTCCGGTGAAGTATCGCTTTGCGATGTATCGAGAGTTGTTCTCTTTTAGGCCAATTCCTTACCGTCTTGTTATTGATGGTGTTGAGAGAGAGTTCGTAGCGAACCTCTGCACAATTACTAACTCACCTTCTTACGGTGGTGGGTTGTATGTAACACCTGAGGCTCAGGTAAACGATGGTGAGCTAGATCTACTTATCCTCAACTCAGTTAGTCGCCTAGAGCTAATCAAGATCTTCCCAACAGTTTACGAAGGTAAGCATGTCGCTCACCCTGCTGTTGAGATTCTCAGAGCAAAAGAGGTTGAGATTCACTCTGCTGGTATGCCTGCCTACTCAGATGGTGAGCATGTTGGTGAGTCTCCAGTGGTCTGCAAGGTGCTCCCTGGAGCGCTAAAAGTCTTCGCCTAGACGGCAAGCCTCTTACTCTGGCATAATAGAGAGGTTGCTCTACGGCCCCATCGTTTAGCGGCCTAGGACGCTGCCCTCTCACGGCAGTAGCGCGGGTTCGAATCCCGCTGGGGTCACCAATCTCGCCTTC
>RFNI01000125.1 GCA_009927245.1 Actinomycetota bacterium
CCGGCACGAAGTACCTTGTATGCAGATTCCATTGGGTCTGAGTTTCCTCGACCACTTCTAAAGACAGGTATCTGACCACAGGCTAGTAATACTGGCCCAACAATAGGGGTCTTGAACAAACCTTCTTTAGCTAGGAAGTGCGGAGCTCTACCTAACTTGAAGAACATCATGAAGGCAACCGCTAGAGCATCGACTGTAGTTACGTGATTAGATGCCAGAACATAACCGGTGTTCTTAGGTAGGTTCTCAGTTCCTGTTACCTTCACGCGGTATAGCAATCTCACCCAAGGCCATAGAATCCAGGCCAGGGTTCTAATCTGCCAGGTGATTTCAACACCAGGGCGAAGCTCTGGCATCTTGATTTGATCAGAAGATTTCTTAGCCATCGTTACTCCGAGTAACTAAAGTCAGCGCCAAGAGCTTTCAGCTTGTCTAGGAAGTGCTCGTAACCACGAGAGATTAGTTGAACGTTGGTCACGTTAGAGGTTCCCTCAGCGGCAAGGGCAGCAACAATGTGGCTAAAGCCACCGCGTAGATCTGGAACACGAATATCTGCACCGTGCAGTTTGGTAGGACCTGAGATAACCGCTGAGTGGTAGAAGTTACGCTGACCGAAGCGACAAGGGTTACCACCTAGACACTCACGGTAGATCTGAATCTGAGCACCCATCTGAACCAGTGCTTCAGTAAAGCCAAATCTGTTCTCATAAACAGTCTCGTGGACGATAGACAAACCAGTTGCCTGAGTTAGAGCAACAACCAGTGGTTGCTGCCAGTCAGTCATAAAGCCTGGGTGAACATCGGTTTCAATAACAACTGGCTGTAGCTGACCACCAGGGTGCTTGAATCTAATACCCTCGTCTTCAATCTCAAAGGCTCCACCAATTTTTCTGAACACGTTTAGGAAGGTTGTCATTTCCTGCTGTCTTGCTCCACCAACGAAGATATCTCCTCCGGTGGCAAGTGCAGCGGCAGCCCAAGAGGCTGCTTCGTTTCTATCAAATAGCGCACGGTGTGAGTATCCGTTTAGAGATGCAACACCTTCGATGCGGATAACGCGATCGGTATCAACAGAGATGATTGCACCCATCTTCTGCAAGATGGCAATCAGGTCCATGATCTCTGGTTCAACAGCTGCACCAGATAGTTCAGTTAGACCCTGAGCTCTAGTTGCAGTTAGCAATACTTGCTCGGTTGCACCAACTGATGGGTAAGGAAGCTCAATCTTTGCTCCGTGCAAACCATTAGGTGCACTCATTCTGGTTCCGTTA
>RFNI01000160.1 GCA_009927245.1 Actinomycetota bacterium
CCCCTGGTTGGCCAAATGATGCTTTCGCCAGTGAAGTGAACTTCTGGAAGTTCACCTTCGGTTAGAGCCCAATGATTCACATCATCAACTGCTGGAACAAACTGTCCTGCTCTGGTTATTCCAACTGGAATAACTTCATACTTAGTTCTGTCGATGGCTGAAAGAACACCGCTTGCCGTTGCACAAGATATCGAGTGCTCGCTAGAAGCACCACCAAATAACAGAACTACACGCTGCATTACTCAGCCTCTGGGATGTCATTACCGCGGGTTAGGGACGGACCAATATCCTTAGGGCTCATCTTGCCTTCAATAACCAAATGCACCTGCTCAACGATAGGCATCTCAACACCCTTTTGAGCAGCTAGCTTCAGGATTGGAGCAACCGAGGTTAGACCTTCAGCGGTCTGCGATAAACGCTTTAGAACCTCGCGCTTTGAATAACCCTTACCAAGCATTTCACCAGCTTTGTGGTTACGAGAGAGCGGAGATTCAGAAGTTGCAATTAGGTCGCCAAGACCAGCAAGTCCAACCATGGTCTTCTTCTTAGCACCAAAAGCTTGAGCGAATCTAGAATCTCAGCTAGGCCTCTGGTCATGATCGAAGCCTTGGTGTTTTGACCATAGCCAACACCGTTGACGATACCGATAGCAACGGCAATCAGGTTCTTTAGGATTCCACCGAACTCAGTTCCAATCACATCTTTGTTAGTAAAGGTGATGAAGTAGTGGTTGGTAGCTGCAACTGCAACCAGGTCTGCGTTCTCTGCAGATGTACACGCAGCAACACAGGCGGCTGGCTGCTCTGATGCGATCTCTAGCGAAAGGTTAGGACCTGAAACAACACAGATCTGATCTTCTGAGAAACCTAGAACATCTTTGATGACTTCACTCATGCGAAGACCAGTGCCTTGCTCAACACCTTTCATAAGTGAAACGATGATGGCATCTGCTTCGATGTGCTTTCCCCACTCCTGGAGGTTATCTCTAAGAGTTTGAGATGGAACAGCGATGTATACCTGCTTAGCGCCTTTGAGGACTTCTTCGATGTTGCTAGATGCAACTAGCGCTTCTGGCAGGTTAATTCCTGGCATGTAATCACCGTTACGGTGAGATGAGTTGATCTCTTCAGTTAGTTCTTCTCTTCTTGACCAAAGCTTTACATCATTGCCAGCATCAACTAGAACTTTGGCAAAAGTGGTTCCCCAAGAACCTGCACCGATAACTGCTATCTGAGTCATTTGCTCTTCCTCACAACAATCTTCTTGCCTTTGACTTTGGCATTAGCTGGAAGTGGATCTACCTGCTGCTGCTCTTCTGTCATTCTCAGCTTTTAGAATAAGGAACTTCTTGAAGTTACCGTGTTCAGGTAAACCGTGTTCACTTGGAACAAATCGCTTTGCCGGGGCTTTCT